>JAFVSF010000028.1 GCA_017503885.1 Clostridia bacterium | reverse complement strand
CATTTGAAAGTATAGTGCGCTATAATTTTATCATAAATAAATTCAGTATAATAATACTACTTTTTAAAATATTTATTAAACTATTGTGTCTACTTTTGCTAAATAAATTTTACCGAAACCACGAAAACCAACTCTATATCTTTCGCCTGGTTTCATGTTTTCTATAGGTTTTCCAAAACAACCTTTCATTTTTACCATGATATTTGTTGGCTTTTCTAATGAAAAACTTACTGTTTCACCTTGCCTACATTCAGAAATTAAAGCACCTGTATCATCGTTATACACTACACACTTATTATTAAACAGTTGTCCTTCATAAACAGGAAAAGTTATTTTAACCATTTTGTCAATTGGTTTTTCAATCTTCAACGTGGCGTTGTTGATATTGTAAACATTATTAGTTATAAAATTGTTTATTGCTTTCTCTACGATAAATGCAGAGCCACAATGAGGACAGATTCCCGCCTCTTTTTCCTTATCCACTTCTATATTTGAACCACAGTTCGTGCATTTTGCTGAAACTAACATTTTCCACCTCTTTTTTTATTTTATTATATACTAACTGTTAGTTAGTTGTCAAGCAATTTCTAACTGTTAGTTATATAATACTTTTATGAAAGAGTCAATTATAAAAAAGAGATTAAGTGAAGAATTGAGAAATAGTGGATTATCAACTATCGAAATTGCAAAACGTATAGGTGTTTCCCCTGAAATGGTTACACAATATTCCACAACAAAAAAATTGCCCAAGTTGGACACATTTGCAAAGATTTGTAAAGAACTTGATTTAGACGCAAACTATATTTTAGGTAATACTTAAGAAAACTCGACTTAACAAAAGCCGAGTTTTCTTGAATTATTCAATTAAATTCCCTATGGGAAGAGCGGTAAGCTTCCTTTTTTTAAACTTTTAGCGAGGAAAACAAAAACAAAACTATCTGAAAGATAATTCCTCGCTATTTTTATGCAATTTTTTGTAAAAGCCAGCCTATAGGTTGATTATTTGCATCTAAAAAGAGCAGTCGCTTTGCGTCAACTCCCCCACGAAGAAAGCTAATTTTGAGCAACGTAACGTTGCATTTTTAATTTATAAACTATCAAAAAGTAATTTTTAAAGGTTTAGATGCGAGCAAGACAAGGCTCATTTTGTTGACAAGGGTTTGGTAGACCTTGCCGGTCACCGAAGTCTTGACAATAAAATAGAAACGCTGTATTGCGACGCAGATAAGCCTTTAAAGTTTTTAAAGGTTTAGACACAAGTTAGCCAAGGCTCGCAAGTAATTTACGGGTGGGATAGACCTTGTTGGTCATCCCAGTCGTAGATTATCTTGCAGTAACGCAGGATAACGCCGTGTATAAGCCTTTAAACCATTGGGATTTCTTTTGAACTCTCCTTACCATCTTTCTTATTTTGGTAATCTTCTATCGCTGCCTTTATAGCCTCTTCTGCAAGAACTGAGCAGTGAATTTTTTGTGGTGGCAAACCTTCTAACTCTTCAACTACCTTTTTGTTAGTAATTTTTAAAGCCTCTTCAATAGTCATACCAATAATCATATCGGTTGCAGTAGAAGACGTAGCAATCGCTGCGGCACAGCCAAAAGTTTTGAATTTCGCATCTACTATAACGTCGTTTTCAATCTTTAAGGTGATTTGCATAATATCTCCACAAGATGCGTTTCCAACCTTGCCAAGACCGTCACAATTTTCGATTTCGCCTACGTTTTTAGGATTTCTAAAAGCTTCCATTACCTTTTCGTTATACATTTTTTATTTCTCCTTTAAGATTAAAAAGTGGTGACATTTCTCTAAGTCTTTGGATTGTCGATTTTAAGGTGTCTACAACATAGTCAACCTCTTCGATTGTGTTTTCTTTGCCGAAAGAAAATCTAATTGTTCCGTGTGCTTTTTCTTCTGAAAGACCAATAGCAAGCAAAACGTGTGACGGCTCGAGCGAGCCAGATGAACAAGCAGAGCCCGAAGAAACGGCAATTCCGTCGATATCTAAACTAAAAAGTATCGACTCGCCCTCGATAAATTCAAACGAAAAATCTGCGTTTGATGGAAGTCTTTTGCTAGTATCTCTTGCACCGTTAAGTTTTGAAAAAGGAATTTCCTCTTCAACACGGCTTATAAACCTATCACGAAGAGATGCAACGTAAGCCGTATCTTCTTTCATAGTTTCTTTGGTAAGTTTAAGCGCCTCGGCAAAACCAACTACGCCTGGAACGTTTGTCGTTCCACCACGGCGTGTTCTCTCTTGGTGACCACCAGAAATGAGCCTTGCCATAGGTATTCCGTTTTTAATGTAAAGTGCCCCAACGCCTTTTGGTCCGTTAAACTTGTGAGCAGAGAAAGAAAGCATATCTACGCCAAGATCCGCTACGTTAATATCAATAGCACCCATCGCTTGAACAGCGTCGGTATGAACGAGTATTCCATGCTCTTTTGCGATTTTAACTATTTCTGCAATAGGCTCGATTGTGCCGATTTCGTTGTTTGCATACATACAAGAAATAAGCACTGTTGTTGGGCGAATAGCATTTTTAAGTTCGTTAAGGTCAATAAAACCCTCACTATCAACACCAATAAGGCTAACTTCTACGCCTTCTTTTTCGAGTTCCTTTGCAGTAGTGAGCATTGCCGCATGCTCAATAGAGCTCATAATAACGTGATTGCCCTTGTTTTTAAGAGCCTTCACCGTGCCACGAATAGCCCAGTTATCGCTCTCCGTTCCACCTGAAGTAAAGTATATTTCGTTAGGTTTAGCACCGATAAGTTTTGCAATGGTATCACGAGCCTCGTCAACTGCCTTTTGAGCATCTCGACCAAAGCCGTGTTGACTGTTTGCGTTGCCGTATACTTCTAAAAAGTATGGCGACATCTTTTCAAAAACACGCTCGTCAAGTTTTGTAGTTGCAGCGTGGTCTAAATAAATTCTCTTCATTATAGTTCCTTGCCTTCGGAGATATCTTTTAGGGTAACTCCGTCTAATATTTGGTTAATTCCGTCAAAAAGTTTCTTCCATAGTTTAGAAGAAGGGCAACAACAACCCGATTTGGCAACACAATCAATTATCTCCATATTGTCTTCTTCGAGTGCTCTTACAACCTCGCCCATACGAATTTCTTCTGCGTTTCGAGAAAGAGAGTAGCCACCGTTTGCTCCACGAGTTGCCGAAACGACGTTTATATCCGAAAGAATTTTAAGCACTTTTTCAAGGTATTTACTAGAAACCCCAGTGCATTTTTCTAATTCTTTAGCCGAAACAGGCTCTTTAGAAACGGCGAGAAAAGAAAGAACTTGCACACCGTAATGTGTTTTTGACGATATTTTCATAACTTTTCTCCTTTTTCTTACTTTTTGACAATTTGTTTACGCATTTATTTACGCTTTTTTTACGTTTTTATTTACGTTTTTATTTGCGTTTTGGCAATTCCTACCTCTTTGGTAGGATTTCCGTAATTATTATATATACAACAAGCAATCTTGTCAACCATTTATATATAAAAATGTTAAAAATTTTATAGGTGTATGCGTCTGTTTTTTATAATAACAGACATTTCAAATGAGCATATTAAAAATGACGTTATTCAATAACAGTCAAAAGCCGAGAATTTTTCTCGACTTTTATTATCGGCTTTTATTTGTTTTTTAAACTTTTTCTTAAAATAGGTTGAATTTCTCCTATTTTTTGTGTATACTATATATTAGTAGGAGGTAGAAATATGAAAATTGATACCAAAAATTTAGTTTCGATAACCGACGCTAACCAAAACTTTTCTAGCGTGGCTAAAAAAGTTGAGCAAAATGGCGAAGTAGTTATTTTAAAAAATAACCTTCCTAAATACGTCGTTTCTAAATTTGATGAAAATAATGTTCAAAACGAAATGCAAACACTTAAAATTATAGCAAATCTTATTTTAACTGAGCATATAAACGCCTTTAAGGAACTTGCAAAATGATTAGATTTAATAAAGATAAGGTTTTGCTTTTACAACAACTCGTAATTGAATCAAGTGGTGGTAGTGCTGGCGTAAGAGATTTTGGGCTTTTAGATTCTGCCATAGAATCGGCTTATCAAACGTTTGGGGGCGTTGAATTATACCCAACAAAAGAAGAAAAAGGTGCAAGACTTGGCTACAATCTCGTGTCTAACCACGCCTTTGTTGATGGAAATAAAAGAATTGGGCTACTCGTTATGCTTTCGTTTTTAGCAATAAACGGTATAAACATAAAATATACAGATGAAGAATTAGTTTATATTGGACTCTCTCTTGCCGACGGCAAAATGAGTTATGAAGAACTTTTAGACTGGATAAAGGCACATAAAATAAATTGATTATGGACAAAGATTTTACTAAAATTATTACCCCAATAATTAAAAAAGCAGGGGAAATTATGCTTTCTGCTACCAACGTAGAAATTGCCGAAATAAAACAAGGCGACGTAAATTACGTTACTTTTTACGATAAAAAAGTGCAAGATTTTTTAATTGAAAATCTTAAAAAGGCATATCCAAACGCCTATTTTATTGCCGAAGAAAAGGACAACGACAATAAAGCACTGCAAAATGACCTTTGCTTTATTATAGACCCAATAGACGGAACGACAAATTTTATAAGAGATTATAAATCTTCTAGCATTTCTATCGGTCTTTTTAGTAGGGGCGAAGGAATTTTCGGTGCGATTTTAAACCCCTATTTAGGCGAACTTTTTACAGCCGAAAAAGGCAAAGGTGCATATTTAAACGGCGAAAAAATAACCGTTTCAAATAAGCCGTTTAGCGAGGCAATTTACGCTTTCGGCTCTTCGCCATACTACAAAAAGGAACTTTACGACAAGACGTTCAACGTTGCTAAAGCCTTGTTTTTAACGTGTACTGATATTCGCAGAAGTGGCTCTGCTGCGCTCGATTTTTGCCACGTTGCTTCGGGTAGAATTGACTTATTTTTTGAATGTCGACTTTCCCCTTGGGATTTTGCGGCAGGCTCTATTATAGTTAAAGAGGCAGGTGGAATCATCACCGATATGGACGGAAATGAACTCGATTTCACCAAACCACAATCGATACTTTGCTCTAATAAAATAGTTTACCCAAATGCCTTACAAACTATTAAAAACGTCTAATTTTTTATTGAAAAAGCGTTGCGACAAAATTTGTCGCAACGCTTTTGTTTAAATTTAATATTTTTGGAAATAATCAATATTGTAATAATTTGTGGGGCTATAAGTCGATTAATAACACTTTTTATATAATTAATCAACAAAACCGAGAAATTTTAAGGCTTCCCACACGCCGTTTTCTTCTTCTTTAGTAACGTAGATCGCATGCTTTTTTAACTCGTCTGGCGAGTGACCTATTGCAACGCTTTTTGCACACGTTCTAAACATTGGAAAGTCGTTCATACTATCGCCAAAAGCATAGGTATCTTTAAGGTCAACGCCAAGTTTTTCGCACACCGTTTCAATTATAAAATCTTTGCCGTGCCCTTTTTGTATACACTCGACGTAACTACCCATTTCAATTAATATATAATGCTTTGATAAAAGGTCTAAAGCCTCGCTCGGCACAGGCTCAGACTCCCCAAACTCATCTTTCTTTTTAAAGATACTAAATTTGCTCATAGGATATTCGTTAGTGTCGATAAGCACAGAGTTATCTTCTAATTCTACGCTAGGAATCCAATCTAAAATACCCTTACGTTTATAACAAGCTTTTACGCCCTCGTAAATAATCAAAAGGTCATATTTGTTTTCTATTTCCACTGTCTCTTGCATGGCTTGTTTTGAAATATTTGAAAGATATATCACTTCGCCATTTTTAGCCTGTGCGTGGCAACCACCAAATAAAAAACCGTCGAAAGGTATTTCGTTTATCCTATCAAAATAGGTATTACCCTTGCTTCTGCCCGAATTATAGAAGAGCAAATGCCCCTTTTTATGTAAATCTTTTAGTGCTTTTAACGTCTTTTCTCCAAAGTGACCAAACCAAATTGTGCCGTCAAAATCGAAGAAAAAAGCCTTTTTTTCTACTGTTTTCATATATTAATCGTACATCTTTTTATTATTTTAGTCAATAAAATTGCTTAATTTTTGCGTGATTTTTAACTTTTTGCAAAAAATATGAAAAAATTTTCAAAAAATTTTCACAAGAAGGTATTGACAAAACAAAAAAGTCGTGTTACAATATTAGCAGTCGAGGGGCGAGAGTGCTAACAGTCTTAAAGCACAAGTGCTAATCGATAAAACTAAACGAAACAACAATAAATAAAATTCGGAGGTATATTATGAATTATTTAATCAAAAGAAATCAATCTACGTTTGACGCATTAGACGACGCTTTCAACTCGTTTTTTAAGCCAATGTTTTTCGAAGAAAAGTATAACGTTATGAAAACCGATATAAGAGAGAACGAAAAATCTTACCTTATGGACGTTGAAATTCCTGGTTATGAAAAGAAAGACATTACCCTTTCACTTGAAAAAGGCTATCTTACTATTTCTGCCGACAAAAAAGAATGCTCTGACAAAAAGGAAACCTATCTTAGAAGAGAGAGAAGTTGCAGAGTTTCTCGTACCTACTACGTTGGCGACGTAAATCGTGACTTAATCAAGGCAAAATACGAAGGTGGCGTATTGCAAATTGAAATTCCTAAAAAAGAAAAGGAAATTCCTCAAACACACAATATAAATATTGATTAAAACTGTTTTTCCTTAAAAGGTCGAGGCTATCCTCGGCCTTTTTTTATAGCATTTTTTTAAAGAATTTATAATATCTTTTATAAGAGGTATATTATGAATTTTATAAAATTAGAGGCTCTTGGCAACGATTACGTTTATGTAAACGCTGAAGAGGTAAAGGGTTGCGATTTAGTAAAACTAGCAAGAAAAGTGAGCAACAGAAGATTTGGCGTTGGCTCTGATGGGCTTATTATCGTACAAAAACTAACCAATTCTACTATTACAATGACTATGTTTAATGCTGACGGAAGCGAGGGGGCAATGTGTGGCAACGGAGTTAGAGGGGCTGTTTTTTTCGCTTTGAAAAATTTAGGCCTAGCAACTAAAACCGTTAAAGTTATTACAAAAAGTCGTGAAGTTATCGTAAACGCTCATTTTGATAATTTAAGCGACGTTTCACGTTTTACAACGATCCGTGCTACTGCCGATATGGGCAAAGTAAAAAGTAGCATAAACCCGTCAATTATTGCAGAAGAACTTGCAAAAGTTGGGCTATATGTCGATAAACGGCAAGTTTTACACGTAGACGTGGGTAATCCTCACCTTGTTTTTTTCGAGCCAAACTACCCTCTTTCAACTATTTGCCTTGCAGTTATTAGAAGTGGGCTTTTCCCTGATGGCGTAAACGTAGAGAGGGTTTATAAAATAAAAAATATAAGTGAAAATCAAAGCAAACTTTTTATGGAAGTAAGCGAAAGAGGCACTGGCAAAACCTTATCTTGTGGCAGTGGTGCAGTTGCTTCGGCTTACGCATTTTCCGTTTATTCTTATCGCCCACTAGACGGCAATCTCAACGTTGACGTAACTACGGAGGGTGGCACTTTGAACGTTACTTTCGAGGGGTGCAAGGCCTTTTTGACTGGCGAGGTCAACGAGGTTTTTGAGGGCGTTTTTAATCACAGTGAGTTTATGGTGAGTTCAAATGAAATATAATAAAAACTTCGATAGGCTAGAAAACGAATATATTTTTACTAAAATTCGCTCTTCGGCTAGTGAATATTCTAATTCTTCTTATCCACTAATCGACCTTGGCGTAGGCGACGTAAAACTACCACTTTTTAAAAAGACGGTAGACGCAATGAAAGATGCTTGTCAAGAAATGGCTTGCGAAAAGTCTTTTAGGGGCTATCCCCCTGCCGTCGGCTATGGATTTTTGCGTGATAAAATTGCTATAAACTATCAAAATTTGGGTACTGACGTCAGTGCAGACGAGGTCTTTATAACCGACGGTGCAAAAGGGCAACTTGGAAACGTTTTAGAACTTTTTGACAGCAATATTAACGTTTTATTCGAGTCGCCTTGCTACCCTGCTGGTGCAGAATCTAACCTTTTAAGAGGAAACAACGTTGATTTTTGCGTGGGAAACGAGCAAAACGGGTTTATTCCTTACCCGCCCACAGACATTTCTTACGACCTTATTTATCTATGTTCGCCGTGCAATCCCACAGGGGCAGTAATGAGCAAAAAAGACCTAAAAATTTGGGTAAACTACGCCCTTTCTATAGGTGCAATTATTGTTTTTGACAGTGCTTATTCAGAGTTTGTGTCGGGAGATTTTCCTCGCTCAATTTATCAAATAGAGGGTGCAAAAAATTGTGCTATCGAAATAAATTCTTTTTCAAAATCGCTAGGTTTTACTGGAATTAGATGTGGATACACAGTTATTCCTCGCCAATTGGAAATTCCCCAAAAACTATACAAGCAGTGGCTCGGCAGACGTTTCAACGGTGTTTCTTACGTAAGTCAAAGGGGTGCTGAAACCTTCTTTGATACAGAAATTAGAAAAGCAGTTGAAAAAAGAATTAAATTTTACAAAACTAACGTAGAAATTTTAAAAATTGCTTTAAAAAACTTAAATTTGTGGTATAATAATACAGTGTGTTCCCCATACGTTTTTGCAAAGACGCCTATTGGCGAAACCTCGCAAGAATTTTGCCAAAAACTATTATTAAGTTTGGGGATTGTCGCAACGCCCGGTTCGGGATTTTTGCGTGGTGGAGAAGGGTATTTTAGACTCTCTGCTTTTTGCAGTAGAGAAGATGCCTTAAATGCTTCAGACAGATTAAAACACTTATCAATCGATTGACGTAGGAGACAACCAATGAAAAGACAAAGTGGAATACTAATGCCCGTTTTTGCACTACCTGGCAAATACGGAATAGGTACTTTTGGAAAAGAGGCGTACGATTTCGTAGACTTTTTAGTAGCCTCAAAACAAAGCGTTTGGCAAATGCTACCCCTTAGCCAAACCGTATTTGGCGATAGCCCTTATCAAACTACGGCAGACTGTTCGTGGAGTCCTTACTTTTGCGATTTAGAAGAACTCTTTTCGCTTGGTCTTTTAACCGAAAAGGAACTACTAGGTGCAACCGAAAAAATAAAGAAAATAGACTATGGTAAACTTTATTTTAAGCGTACTGCTCTTATTAAAAAAGCCTTTTCTAGATTTGATATGACGGATGAGTTTTTGACCTTTGTCAACTCTAAAAAGTATCACGATTATTCGCTTTTTATGACGGCAAAAGGGGTATTTGGCAGTTTAAAAGACTTTCCAATCTGGTTAAAAACCCCTAATAATCGACTTATAGACAAGTTTATAGAAGAAAACGCCGAAAATTACTTGTTCTTTAACTTTACACAGTATATATTGGAAAAACAGTATTTTAAACTAAAAAAGTACGCAAACGATAGGGGTATAAAAATTCTTGGCGACCTTCCTTTATACGTTGCGTTAGACAGTGCCGACGTATGGAAAAATAGACAGGCTTTTTTGCTTGACGAGGACTATAACCCTAGCAAAGTTGCAGGCGTACCACCAGATTATTTTTCTGAAGACGGTCAACTTTGGGGCAACCCAATTTACGACTATGATTATATGAAATCAAACGGTTTTAAGTGGTGGAAAAATAGGCTTAAAAGAGCGTTAGAAAGATATGACCTTATAAGAATAGACCATTTTAGAGGGCTTGATAGATTTTGGGCAATTCCTTTTGGTGAGAGTGCAAAAAACGGCGAGTGGCAAAAGGCTTACGGCAGAGAAATTTTAAACTTAGTTAATAAAAATCGACTTATAGCCGAAGATTTAGGCGTTATAGACGACGGTGTTATTAGTCTTTTAAAAGACACTGGGCTACCTGGTATGAAAGTTTTACTCTTTGCTTTTGACGGAAATCCAAATAACCCATACCTTCCTAAAAACGTAATTGAAAATAGCGTAGCATACGTAGGCACGCACGACAACGATACGGCTTTTGGCTATGCTAAAAATCTAAATAAAGAAGAATTTAAAAACTTTGCTAAAAACGTAAACGCAGTTTTACCAAATGGTGTGCAAAAGGTTAAATCTAAAAAGCAAGTTGCCCCTGCTCTTATAGAAACCTTGCTTTCAACAAAGGCAAAACTTACCATAATTTCTTTTGCAGACCTAGTTGGTCTTGACAACGAATATCGCATCAACACTCCGTCAACGGTTGGCAACTGGACTGCTAGATACAAACAAGAGCATTTTAGCGAAGAAATTGCTAATAAACTAAACGCTCTTACTAAAAAGTATAAAAGATAAAATATTAAAGGGATTTTGAGCAAAAGCCTCAAAATCCCCTTTTTTATTAAGCAGTTACTCCGTACTGACTGCTGTGTATTTTTGCATAAAGCCCTTTAGCCTCTAAAAGTTCTCTATGCGTTCCCGTTTCAACTATTCTACCATTATCTACAACCAAAATGATATCTGCGTTTTCAATTGTGGAAAGTCTGTGTGCAATAACGAAAGCCGTTCTTCCTTTCATAAGTTCATCCATAGTTTGCTGTAAAATAAGTTCCGTTCTCGTATCGACGTTGCTCGTCGCCTCGTCTAAAATGAGAATCGGTCTATCTGCAAGATACGCCCTTGCAATAGTTAAAAGTTGTTTTTGCCCACCACTTATATTCGTACTGTCTTCATTTATAACTGTATCGTAGTCGTTAGAGAGAGCATTGATAAATAAATCTACGTGTGCCTTTTTAGATGCGTCTATAACCTCCTGCCTTGATGCAGTAGGTTTTCCGTATGCTATATTTTCAAAGACCGTTCCCGAAAACAAAACAGTATCTTGTAAAACCATACCAAAAAACTCTCTTACCTTATCTCGATGTATTTTAGAAATATCTTTTCCATCAACTAAAATCTTTCCCTTTTGTGGATCGTAAAATCTCATTAACAAGTTTACTATAGTAGTCTTTCCTCCACCCGTAGGACCTACTATCGCAACCTTTTGCCCAGCCTTAATTTTAAGTGAAAGTCCCTCTATAAGTGGTTTATCGGGAGCATATGAGAAATATACGTCGTCAAAAACCACCTCGCCTAAGAGGCTTTTATTTAGTTCTTCCAACTCGTTGTCTTGCATCTCTTCGCCATCTAAAAAGTCGTAAACTCTTCTCGCAGACGCTATAGTAGACTGTAGCATACTCATTCCACTTGCTATTGATTCGAGTGGAACTGCAAATAATTTGGTATACATAACGAACGCAACTAAATCTCCTGCACTTACGCCCTTGCCACTTATTGCTAAGTATCCACCCAAAACACATATCACTATATACGCTAAGTTATTAACTAGTGCAACAATCGGTTGCACCATACCCGACACAACGTAGCCTTTTTTTGCTTTTTTAGAGTAGTCTTCTATAATATCTTGATAACGCTTATTTTGACTTTTTTCTAAATTAAACGCCTTAACCGTATCAAAGCCAGTCAAATTTTCTTCACATAACGAATAAATTTTACCAGATGCCGTACGGCTTTCGTTAAAATGTTTTTCACTACGTGAGGCTAGAACGCTCGAAAGCATGATAGAAATCGGCACAAAAACGACGACTGCCATTGCAAGTATTGGGTTTTCAAAGAATATTACAACTAAAATAACAGCTAATCTAATTACGCCGTTTATAACAACGCCGAAAATATTATGCACAGAGCCACCCATTATAGAGACGTCGTGCGTCATGCGTGAAATTATTTCTCCATTTGGGGTAGAATCTACTGTTTTTACTGGAATTTTAGATATTTTACCACTCATTTCAGTCCTAATTCTACAAGTGAAGTGCTTAGTAACCGAGTAGTTCATTATGAGTTCCGTCAATAAACTTGCAATGGCCGAAACAACGTACACTAAAATAAGTAAGGCTACTTCCTTTCCAAATGCAAATTTATCTATTTGTATTCCTTTATTTATTAAGTTATAAACCCTATCGGTCAAACTACCTAAAAGGTTTGGTGCAACCATTGCTAGAATAACGGACAAAAGGCTTATAGAGAGGGCTGTAATTAACCACCCCGAAATACCCCTCATGTCCTTTACTAGTCTTATTACTACCTTTGAAGCACTTCGGTAATCTCGCTTTTTGCTTTGTTTTTCTTTCATTATAAAGCACCCCCTACCGAATCTTTTCCAAGTTGAGAAATACATATTTCTCTATAAATGTTTGAGGTTTTGATAAGTTCTTCGTGGGTGCCAATGGCAGTTATTTCGCCTTTATCCATAACGAAAATTTTCTCTGCGTGCATTGCTGTAGAAACCCTTTGTGTTATGGTAATTTGCGTTTTACCTTTGAGCCTTGAAAGGAGATTTTTCTTAATAATACTTTCTGTTAAAAAGTCAAGTGCAGAAAAACTATCGTCAAAAACGTATACGTCGGCTTGTCTTATAACCGTTCTTGCCAAATTGATTCTTTGCTTTTGACCTCCACTTACGTTTTGCCCTCCTCCTACTAAAAAATGATCGAGTCCGTCCTCATAAGATTTTACGTAATCTACCATTTGACAGTCTGTAAGAGCAGATATAATATCCTCATCCGTTGCCGTTGGGCTACCCATTTTTAGGTTTTCCCTAACCGTTCCTTCAAATATCATGGGCTTTTGTAGGGCTATGGAAAACCTTTTTCTAACGTCGTTTTTACTCAAAACGGAGTATGCGTTCCCACCTATAAAAATCTCGCCCTCAGTTGGATTATAAAAACCTAAAATCAGCCTTGAAAGCGTAGTTTTTCCACTTCCTGTTCCACCGATTATAGCAACTCTTTCGCCAGATAAAATCTGCATATTTATATTTTTCAAAGACGGCTCTCTCGCTCCTTGATAAGTAAACGATAACCCATCTATAGAAATATCAAAATTACTTATACTTTGTACGTTTTCTTGTGTTTTTTCTACAGTAACGTCCTCTTCTTTCATTGTGTGGATTTCGTTTAATCTTTTTACAGCAACGCCAAGCCTTGGCAACCATGCTATCGTCCACGAAAGGTTGATAAGTGCACCTGATAAAAGGGACACGTACTGAATTATTGCGACTATATCGCCTGCGTTTGTCAAAAGACCTGAACTTGCTCTTTTTCCTCCCACCCACACGACACAGACTGTCGCCAAATTTAAAAGCAACATTGCAATAGGATCGATAAACCCATTTCTCACGTTTGCACGTATCATATATTTTGACATCTCTTCAGTTGCAAGCTTTGCTCTTGCGTGCTCTTTGGGTTCATTGTTAAACGCTCTTACAACTCTAAGCCCAGACAATCTTTCTCGAACTATTTTATTTTGTTCGTCTACGTATTTGTCAGATTTTTCCCACATTCCGTGCAACGGTTTCATAAAAAAGTATACTATTAACATTACGGGGGGAATACTTAACATAAACACGGTTGCAAGTATAGCGTCTGCCATAAAAGCGAGAACTGCAGAGCCCACGAGCAAAGCAGGTATAGTAACTAGGGTATAAACTATCATGCTTGCAGCCCCTTCCATATTCCAAATGTCCTCGGTTGCTCTTGTAAGTAGCCCTGATGGACCGATTTTTGAATATTGCGTATACGAAAAACTGTTGATTTTTTCAAAGGTAGCCTTGCATAAATCTGCTGAAAAACCCATTGTTAGGTTAGCGTTTGTTTTATTTGCAATTAGTGTTCCTGCCAGCGAAACCAATGAGAAAACTAGCATTATTGCAGAAAATTTTAAAACTGTGTCAAAATTTTGATATGCAATTCCCTCGTCAACGATTTTACTCATAACGTAAGGCATAAAAAGCATAGTAATCATAGCAACAGCATCCGTTATTGCATTGATAATTAGTAATTTTTTATAAGGTTTTAATATTTTAAGTAGTATTTTCATAGTATTTTACCTTTCTTTTTAAAATTATGCTCCTCCAAGGATACACTCAATTATAATAATTGATATACATTTTGCCTACAGGTCAAAAAAGGGGCACATCTACCTTGCAAGAAATTCTTGCAAGTCACACGTGCCCCTTAAAACTTACGCTAATAATCAAAACTATAATTAAACGTAAAAGAGCCCCGACGCAGTCGGGGCTCTCAAATAACTAATCACAAAAATTGCGTGGTTATACTTTTAAATCCTCGGAGGCGTGTGCGTGTTTTTTTAAGTTATTTGAGTTCGACAAAGCTACTATTAACATTTCTTTTACCTCCTTTTTTTCTTTAGTATAGCACTATCAAATACCTCTGTCAAGGAAAATATTAACTTTTTTAAAAATTTTTTCCTATTTTTATTAGTAAATAATATACGAGGGCAAATAAATTTGCCCTCGTTTTTTGCTGAATTTTTGCAGTTTAGTCTGCCTATAAGTCGATTATTCGCTTATTTTAAAAATTCTAACGTCTTGTCGATACGAGATAAAGTCTCTTCTTTGCCAAGAAGTGATGCGATTTCAGTTGCACCACCTGGGGTTACGCCCTGACCTGTAATTGCAATACGAAGTACCCAGAAAATCGCACCACTCTTTACTCCTAAATCTGTTGCCTTTTCAGAAAGAGTTGCAAAGATTTTATCGTTTACAAACTCGTCGACACTTGCCAGAATTTCTTTTATCTTTGGTAAAAGTTCACGTGCAACGTCTGCATTAGTTTTATTCTTCTTGTTATCGAAAAGTGCTAAGTCATATTGGGTTAATTCTGCAAGCCAATCGATTTTTTCAGGAATTTCACTCAAAACTTCAACTCTTGAGTGAAGAAGTTTTGCAATTGCTTTAAGGTCAAAAAGACCGTTTACCTTTGATTTTTCAAGGAAAGGAAGTGCTAATTCATAAAATTCTTCTTCAGAAAGGGCCCTAATATACTCGCCGTTAAGCCAACGGAGTTTAACCTCGTCAAAAATTGATGGGGATTTTGAAATTCCGTCAAGCGAGAACATCTTAACCATTTCTTCTAAAGTCATTTTTTCAACGTTTTCCTTTGGTGACCAGCCAAGAAGAGCAACGTAGTTGATAATTGCCTCTTTTAAATAGCCCTTAGCTACAAAATCATCAAAGTTTGCATCGCCGTAACGCTTTGAAAGTTTTCTCGTAGCGTCTTTCATAATGGTAGGAAGATGAATATAAACGGGTCTTTCCCAACCAAATGCGTCGTACATAAGGTTATATTTTGGAGTAGAAGAAAGATATTCAGTACCTCTTATAACGTGCGTAATGCCCATAAGGTGGTCGTCGATAACGTTTGCAAAGTTATAAGTTGGCATACCGTCAGACTTAATTAAAATATTGTCTTCAAGTTCTTTATAATCTACCTCAATTGTGCCGTAAATTAAATCTTCGTAAGAACTTACGCCTTCGGTAGGAATATTTTGACGGATAACGTATGGCTCGCCTGCTTTTATTCTTGCTTCAACTTCTTCTTTAGAAAGTTTTAAGCAATGCTTGTCGTATTTTCTGTTGCCTTTGTCGTCGGTAAGACTTTCAAGTCTTTCCTTTGAGCAAAAACAGTAATACGCACCACCGAGTTCAACGAGTTTTTTAGCATATTCATCATAGATGGCCTTTCTTTCACTTTGCGTGTAAGGGCCGTAGTTACCACCGATATCAGGACCTTCATCGTACTTTAAACCTGACTCTAAAAGTGAACTGTATATAAGTTCTACAGCACCTTCTACATAGCGTTGTTGGTCGGTATCTTCAACACGGAGAATAAAATCGCCACCGTTTGCTTTAGCATAAAGGTAAGCGTAAAGTGCAGTTCTTAATCCTCCGAGGTGCATAAAGCCCGTTGGGCTAGGAGCAAATCTTGTTCTAACTTTTGACATTTCTTCACCTTTTTTCTTCCATTTGTGAAAATTATTGGAAGATTTTAAAAATCTTTGTTATTTTATTTTACCATAAAATAAAAAAAGTGTATAATGAATTTGACACATTTTTTAAAATTTACGGAGAGAAATATGGAAAAATATTTATCTGACATCAAAAAAAGTTTAAAAGAGCTTATTCAAATACCATCGGTTGAAGATACGCCAGCAAAAGATATGCCTTTTGGCAAGGGTGTGCATGACGCACTTATCTACACTTTAGAACTTGCTAAATCGCTTGGTTTTGAAACTAAAAACTACGATAACTATATCGGCGAGGCGATTTGGGGCGAGGGCGAAGAAATGGCAATTTTAACCCACCTCGACGTAGTTCCCGTTGGCAAAGAGTCAGATTGGATTTATCCACCGTTTTCTGGCGAAGAAGTAGACGGCAAAATTTACGGAAGAGGAACTATGGACGATAAAGGCCCTGCTATCGTTTGTCTTTATTGTATGAAGGCTTTAAAAGACGAGGGCTACGTTCCTAACAAAAAAATCAAACTCATTTTCGGCTGTAATGAAGAGTCTGGTTGGAGATGTATCGACCATTATAACAAGGTTGCAAAAATGCCTGAATTCGGTTTTTCGCCAGATGCCGATTTCCCTGTATTGTACGCAGAAAAAGGTATACTTCACGTAGGCTTTAAATTTGATAACGAACTCGACCTCGAACACATATTAGGTGGCGATAGAATTAACGTAGTTTGTGATAAATGTGAGGCTATAGCACCGTTTGTTGAAAGTGTTGCCGAGATTTACGGCGTAAAAATGGTTGATGAAAAACTTTATACCTACGGTAAAACTGCTCACGGCTCAACCCCATCAAAGGGTGTAAACGCAATCCATCCTATGCTTTGCTATCTAGAGTCTTTAGGGCTTGTAAATTCTAAAATTAGAGAATATCTTTTTGAAGATAAATTGGGTTTAACTAAAATTTGCGACGACACGGGCTACCTTACTTTAAGTCCAGACGTAATCTCTATAAAAGACGGTAAAATTTACGTATGTGTTGATATTCGATATCCATCTACGTACGACGGAGAAAAGTTAAAAGATCAACTTAAAGAAATTGCTCCTTATGACGTTCTTTCTCATCAACTCCCACTCTATAACGACAAAGAGGGCTTTTTGATTAAAACTCTTTTAAATATCTACAACGAAACTATGGGAACTAATTTAGAGCCTTTGGCAATCGGTGGTGGTACTTATGCAAGAGCACTTAAAAACGGAACTGCTTTCGGTCCGGAAATTCCTGGTGAAGAATCTACCATTCACCAACCAAACGAATACGTAACGATTGAGAATTTAAAACTTCAATGCGTAATGTACAAAAAGGCTATAAATGAGCTTACAAAATAGTAAAAACTGTTAAAAATCGACTTATACAGGGGTTTTTATGATTATTAGCAATCTTCCTCCACTAGTTAAAAACCAAACCTGTGCCGTTACTGGGCATAGGGTTCTTGGCGAAGATTTTGATAAAGAAAAACTTAAAAGCGACCTTACAAAAATTATTGAAAAGGGTTACACTATATTTTTAACTGGTATGGCACAAGGTTTTGATATGGCTTGCTTTAAGACTCTTTTGCTTTTGAAAAAGGATTTTCCAAAGATAAAAGTTTGTGCCGTTATACCTTGCCAAAACCAATCAAAATATTTTTCTCAAGAAGATAGATACGACTATTTTGAACTTTTAGAAAGTGCAGATTATGTTGCAAAAGAAGAAAAACCATATTTTAACGGATGTATGCTTCTTAGAAATAATTATCTTATAGATAATTGTTCGCTCGTTTACGCATACTTTAACGGGGAAAAACGTGGTGGAACTTACTACACTGTAAATAGGGCTAAAAACCACGATATACTCGTTGAATATTACGGAGAACTATTATGAAAGAACTATTTTTATTTCTTTCTTCTACAAAAACGCACGTTTCTAAAACGGTTCGTTTTTTTACGAGAAGTAAAACTACACATTCTGCACTCTGTCTAAACGACAAATTTGACTGCATGTATTCTTTTGGAAGAAAAACGCTTAAACTATTCCCTGCCGGTTTAGTTCACGAAAATATAAGAGAAAATATGCTTCGTGTGCAAAATTCTTGCTATTGCGAGGTGTATCGCTTAAAAATAAGTGATGAATCTTACCAAAATTTGCTTAAAGAAATAGAAAAATACGATGCAGAAATAGATAAATATGAATATGCCGTATTAGGTGCATGGCTTTGTCTTTTAAGAATTAAAAAGACGTTTAAATATAAACGCTTTTGCTCACAATTCGTTGCAAATCTTCTCCATGACGGAGCAGGAATAGAACTTCCTCATCACCCCTCTAAAATGCGACCTAAAGACTTTTTAAAATTG
>JAFVSF010000027.1 GCA_017503885.1 Clostridia bacterium | reverse complement strand
GTATCAATCATATCGTCAACCATAAGGCATCTCTTACCCTTTACGTCACCGATAATATTCATAACCTCAACTTGGTTTGCCTTAGGTCTTCTCTTATCGATAATAGCCATAGGACAGTTAAGTTTAGCTGCAACGTTTCTTGCTCTAGTTACAGAACCCATATCTGGAGAAACAACCATAAAGTCGTCGTCAACCATTTTTTTGAAATATTTATAAAGAAGAGGACCGCCAACAAGATGGTCTACAGGGATATCAAAAAATCCTTGAATTTGAGCAGCGTGAAGATCCATTGTTAAAATTCTATCTGCACCTGCAGACGTAATAATATCTGCAACGAGTTTTGCAGTAATTGGGTCTCTTGCTCTAGACTTTCTGTCTTGTCTTGCATAACCAAAATATGGAACAACGGCGGTAATTCTACCAGCTGACGCTCTTCTTGCAGCGTCAATCATAATTAAAAGCTCCATGAGGTTTTCGTTTACAGGTGAACAAGTAGATTGAATAATAAATACGTCTCTACCTCTTACCGTTTCGCAAAGATGAACGCTTGTTTCGCCATCACTAAAGTGACCAACTTCTACGTTGCTCAATGGAAGTTTAAGTTCCTTTGCAATAGCCTCTGCCAAAGCCCTGTTTGAATTACCTGCAAAAAGCTTGATTTCCGTTCCGTGTGTAATCATATGTCCTCCAATGTAATAAATCGTAATATCGTTTTGCTTTTACGCTGTTATTATTATAAACAATAATAAAAAAATATGCAAGCGTAAACAACTCGTTTTTTATACTAAAAATTATAAAATTTTTATAATTAGTCTTTTATCTTGCGTCTTGCCCTAAAGAATTCTTTAATTAAGGTTGAACACTGCTCTTCTAAAACGCCACCTTCAAAATCCGTAACGTGATTCAATCCACTTTCCGACAAAATGTTAAACTTGCTAACTACCCCGCCACCTTTTTGTTCGTACGCGCCAAACCACACCTTTTTAATTCTTGCATTGGCTATTGCCCCTGCACACATTGCACAAGGCTCTAACGTTACGTACATTTCCATTCCGTCTAGTCGCCAGTCTTTAATTTTGCGACAAGCCTTTTCTATGGCTAAAATTTCTGCGTGAGCAGTTGCAAGGCGTTTTGTCTGTCGCATATTATACGCCCTCGCTATAATTTTACCTTCGTAAACTATTACGCAACCAATAGGCACTTCTTCTGCTTTTTCCGCCTTTTTTGCCTCTTTCAGTGCAGATTTCATAAATTTCTCATTAATATTCATAATTTCACTTGTGATACTCCGAACCTGCGTTTATTGCAAAGGCTCTATACAGTTGTTCAGTAGTCATAACTCGCATAAGAGTATGTGGAAAAGTCATATCGGAAAAAGAAACCTTCTCTCTACAAAGCCCCTTAACTCTTTCGTCAATACCATAACTACCACCAATTATAAAGCATATTTCACCCTCCCCTCTATCGGTTAAGGTCTTTATCTTTTTAGCCAAGTCTTCCGAACTTACTTTTTTACCCTCTATAGCCAACGCTATAGGATAACCTTTTATAGCATTTTCAATACGCTCGCCCTCTACGGATAAAATCTTTTTTATATCGGCAGGTGAAGGGTTTTTAAAATTTTCTTCCTTTACCTCGATAAGAGAAAACTCACAGTATCCGTTGAGCCTTTTACAGTACTCTAAAATAGCCTCGCTAAAATATTTTTCTTTAACTTTTCCCACGGCAATAAGCCTTATTTTTATCATACGCCATTACCCCAAAAAAGACATCGTCCACATAAAAGTACAGATAAATATACCTGCTATCGAATACATAAAGAAATTTTTAAGACTTTGCTTTGAACCCTCTGTCTTATTATCTCCGTCTGCAATAAGCAAAACCGTAATTAAAACTAAACAAATGGTTGCAGGTATAGTAATTGCAAACATCCATCCACCCAAATTAGCAAATAATTTAGGACTAAAATACTCTATCGTAACTATTGCAAAATTATTTAAAAAATGCACTATCGTCGTTGGAACAGTAGAACCACTTCTTATGGCAATAAGCGAAAAAACAAACCCTACCGCAAACTGATAAGCCGTTTGCATAGGCGACATATGAAAGAGCGAAAAAAGTAGTCCACCTAAAACTGCGTTTACGATGACGTTTCCACTTTTTACCCCTCTCAACACTATTCCTCGCATAGCAACTTCTTCTGCTACTGCCGGTAAAATACAAACGGCGAAAATTACTAATATGTAATTAATAATAGAAAAAGTTGGAAGCGTCATACTAGACGCTGTATAACCGAATTTTTTAGATAAAAAATCAATGAAAGAAGTATTTAAATTTGCAAGCCCAAAAAATACCGAAATAAATGCAATTACGGCAATTAAATAATATTTTGAACTACACTTTTCCCAACCACAAATTTTAACTAAACTATCCCCTCTAAGCCACGCAAACAGCAGAGTTGCTACTATTATTGCTAGAGGACCTACACTAAACGAAAGCAAGACGTACCACGCTTTATCGTTTACTTGATTAGCGTTTAAAGACGCCGTAAAAACGGCAAAAATCGAACTAAAAGCAATGATAAATATAATCAAAAAAGAATAATATAATCCACCAAAACTTTCGTCTTCTTTTATTAAAGATTCTTTCAACATAATTCTATTCTGAACGGAGAGCCTTTACAGGGTCTTTTTTGCTTGCTAAAAGCGATGGTATAAAACCTGCTATAATGGTAAGTAAAGATGAACCTAAAACGAGGGCAACATAATTCCACCATCTAAGGAAAACAAATCCCGTTACACCTGTCAAATTAGCCATTATCACATTTAAAGGCAATGCTAAAACAAGCGTTAGTATAAGACCACATATACCTGCTACGAAACCTATAACTCCCGTCTCTGTAACAAATAGCCTTATAACGTCTTTCTTTCTCGCCCCTACTGACCTTAAAACACCTATTTCTTTTGTTCTTTCAAT
>JAFVSF010000026.1 GCA_017503885.1 Clostridia bacterium | reverse complement strand
TGGAAACAATCCCGACCTTTATACAAACGAGTTTTTAAACTTTGTTACAAAGCTTACCGGCGAAAAAGCGACCGTAACTACAAGCACGGTAATAGATGAAGCCGACCGAATTTTAGATAGACTTTTTAACCCTGAACTTTTTGAAAAAGTGGGGCTATATAGCGATAAAGTGCGTATTTTTGAGGGTAAAAACATTTTAGATGAAGTAGATTACGTATGCTCGCTTGTTAAGAGAAAGATTTTAGACGGATATAGATTTTGCGACGTTGCGATTGGCGTTGGCAATATGGAATCGTATTCTCTTCTTCTTAGAAGAAAGCTGGCAGACTACCAAATTCCTTATTTTGCAGATGAAAAACGCACCCTTTTATCTCACCCTATTTGTCAACTTGTTTTGCACGCTATAAAATCTTCGCTAAGAAAAGATTTATCCGAAATTAAAAAAGTTATAAGAAGTAGCCTTTTTATAGATGAAAAGGAACTTTCGGACAAGCTTTTGAGAATAATGACGGAAAACTCTGTCACTGCACAATCTTTTATTTCGGGGGAGAATTTTATTCCTACCGAAAAAGAGGGTGGCGACAACTTTGACAACGAGGTTTTAAGGCAAAAATGTAATAGCCTTGCTTTATTTATTTTAAGTTTTTCAAAAGGTGCAACGGCAAAAGAATACGCCGACTTAATAGAAAAATTTGCTTTTTCTTGCACGGGCAACGAAGAGGATATAAATTCCCCTATCGGCAAACTCGCTTTAAAACTTGATAAAATGGGCGCAGATGAGGAGCGTACGTTTTTGCTTAGTGGCGTCAAATCTTTCTTTACAGTTTTAGAGGAAATTCGCAATATTTTGGGCGAAGAAAAACTCTCTGGCGAGGACTTTTTAAAGGTATTAATTTCAGGCGAAGAGGCTAGCGAGATTTCACTGATACCCGAATATTACGACTGCGTTTACCTTTCGGAAATCAAGAATTTAAGATTTGAAAAATACCCATGCCTTTTTATTATGGGGCTTTCGGGCGACGTTCCCTCAATAAAGACTGACACTGCCCTTTTGCTAGATAGCGACATTTCTAAATTAGAGGCTCTTGCTGTTTCAGTCGAGCCTAAAATTAGAGTTGTCAACAACAGAGAAAAAGAGGCTACTGCTCTCGCTTTTGCTAGTTTTGAAAATGAACTTAACCTCTCTTATAGCCTTACTACGGCTGACGGAAAAGCAACGGTAAAAAGCGAAATTTTAGATTATATAGTAAATACGTTCTCTTCTTCTAGCAAAAAATTAGCATTTTTAAATAGAAATTCGCTACACGTTCCTTTAGAGGACGCAGTAGAAGACAATTTAAGACAAGCATTGCCGTATATGAGTCTTCGCCCGTCTATGCTCTCTCTCCTTTTAGAAAGCGACGATTTTAAACACGGTGCTACAAGCGACCTTACGGGTGCATCTTCTTTTTACAAGGCACTTAAAAAACTTGCTTTTGAAAAGGAGTTGCTCCTTGCCGACAGGCTAATTGAAAACGTGAATGAAGACGTTAAAATAAAAATCGACTTCCCTTCTACCAACTGCTTTGCAAAGGGTAACGTTTCGGCATCTTTTATCGAGGCTTATTATTCTTGCCCATATAAATGCTTTTTAAAATACGCAGTTGGCGTTAAAGATACGTTAAGTTCTGAAATTCGCTCGCTCGACTTTGGCAATATTTTGCATAACGTTGCCGAAGAATTTTCGCCTAGACTTAAAGAGGTTAAATCGAAAGAAGATTGCATAAAAATTGCAAACGAACTTACTGACAAAATCTTTGAAGAGGAAAAATATGCTAGATTTTTAAAACGTCACGACTTTGCCTACTCTTCTCTTCTTACGAAAAAAGAAGCAGAAAAACTTTGCATAGAAATTTATGAACAAAGTAAAAATAGTAAATTCCAAACGGTTGGTAGCGAGGTTTGGCTTGCTAGACTTCCTCTTCTTTCTAAAAAGGGCATTTACCAATTAGTGGGAAAGGTTGATAGGGTTGATAAATATAAAAATTACGTTAGAATTATCGACTATAAAACCGGCAACGCTAAAAATAAGAGTTCGGAAAATAATTTCTACGCAGGTCAAAATCTTCAACTTTACTTGTACCTAAACGCTTTTACGACAAATGGAGATAAACCTGCAGGAGCGTATTATTACGCAGTTAACGACGACTTTAAAAAAGAGGATGAAACGCCTTGCGTTATGTACGGAAAAACTTTAGATGACGAAGAAATTATCTCGGCATCCGACGAGGATTTTTACTCGGGAGAGAAAGAGCGTAGCCTCGTGCATGAAATAAAGAGAAAAACTACCAAAGCAGGCACTTCGTACGACGGAAAACTTGCAGATGAAAAAACCTTAAAGGGTTATATGCAATACGCAAAACTTATGGTTGAAAAAGCAATCGACGACGTTTTAGATGGAACGATTATCCCATCTCCTTACGAAAAGAGTTGCGATTATTGTGAATTCGGTGGCATCTGTGGGCGTGATAACAATCAAAAGTCTGGATATAGGTCGGTTAAAGGGGTAAAAACAGAAGATATCATAAAGGCAGTAGAACTTGCTAAAAATACGAGTGGAGGTAAAGGCAATGGCAACTAATATTACTAAATCACAAGAAAAAGCCATTACCTCGCTTGGTAAAAACGTACTGGTTTCGGCTTCTGCCGGTTCTGGCAAAACCTTTGTAATGATAGAGAGAATAATTAGGCTAATTCTTGAAGAAAATGTTGACGTTTCTAACGTTTTAGCCGTAACTTTTACTAAACTTGCAGCGAGCGAAATGAAACAAAAACTCGTAAAGGCTGTAATTGGTAAAATTAACGAGGGCAAAGACGTTGAACGAATGAGAAAAACGCTTGCCGAAATTCCTACGGCAGACATTTCTACTATTCACAGTTTTTGTTTAAATCTACTAAAAACATATTTCTACTCGGCTGGAGTAGACCCCGATTTTTCAATTTTAGAAGATGCTAAAGCACGTGAACTGTCTTCTCTCGCTTTAGACCAAACGTTTAACGAACTATATGAAAAAGAGGATGAAAACTTTTTAAAACTTGCTAGAATTTTAAGAAAATATAGGAGTGATTTTCTTTTAAAGGAAGAGATAAAAGGGCTTTACAAAAAAAGCATTAGTGAAAGCGATCCTTTTGGTTTTTTAGACTCTTGCAAAAACGCAATATCTTTACAAAACTATGAGTTTTATGAAAATTTTCTTTTAGAAACCTATAAAAAGCAACTTTTAGCAGAAGAAAATTGCTATAACAATTTAAAAGCAGACATATTAGGTTATGCAAGCGATAAACTTGCAGTTGACCTTCTTGCAGTTTTAGAAGATGCGTGGGCAAAGGCAAAATACTGCTTGAAAGCAACTTCTTTGCAAGCACTTTTAGTGGCTAGTTCTTGCACGTCTTTGCCGATGCCAAGGAAAAAAACTGATGACTCAACTGTTCTAGAATTAAAAGAAGAGGTTTCTTCTTTCAAGAAAAGATTAGGTAAAATTTATGATAAAATTGCCGAAAACGTGCCTATTGATAGAGAAAATGACCTAAAACGCTATCTTGAAACAAAAGAAACTGTCAGTGCAATAGTGGATACGGTTAAACTTTACGCAGAAAACTTCTCTTTGTTGAAAGAAAAAGAAGGGGCTCTTGACTTTAACGACCTCGAACATAAAACTCTTGCACTTCTTAAAAATAACCCCGACGTTTTGTCGCAAGTAAAGGAAAAATACGAGTATATTTTTGCCGATGAATATCAAGACGTAAATGGCGTTCAAGAAGAGATTTTAACACTAATTTCTAGAGATAATCTATTTATGGTTGGCGACGTAAAACAGTCAATCTATGCTTTTAGAGGTTGCAATCCAGATATTTTTGCAACTAAATACGATAACTATTTAAATGATAATAGTTTAGGCGAGGCAATATCTCTTGACAAAAATTTCCGTAGTTCAGACAAAGTTCTCTCTGCTGTAAATAAAGTCTTTTCTTCGGTTATTACAAAAGAGCATGGTGGCGTAGATTATAGCAAAAATCCTATGCTAGGAGGTGGGCTATACGAGGCAGGCTATGGCGAGGCAATTTTGCACGTAATAGAGACTGAAAAGGCAGATAACAAGCCTATAGAGGGACTTTATGATCTAGTTAAGGACGCTACCTCCCAAGAAAACGACGAAGATTTTTACGAGGGGGCTTTAGTTTGTAAAATAATATTAGAAGAACTTGACAAATCTCTTTATGATGAAAAAACCAAAACTACTAGACAAGTAGCACTAGGCGATATCGCAGTGCTTACTAGAAATTCATCGGGTTATACAGACGAGATTATTCGCCACCTTATAAGAGAGGGCGTTCCTGTAGTTTCCGAAAGTAAAGCCAATATTTTAGAATATCCCGAAATTAAACTTTTAACTGATATTTTAAAACTTATCGATTTTTATGCCGACGACCCACCTCTCGTTTCTGTTTTGAAAAGTGCAGTTGGCAAGGTTACTGATGAAGAACTTGCTAAAATTAGGGCTTTTGGCTTACAAAATATTAAACAAAAAGAAAAACCGTCCTTTTTAGAATGCTTTGAGTTGTACAAAAAAGACGGCGACGACCAAACCTTAAAAAACAAACTTGTTTACTTTAAAGAGTATTTTGACAAGACAAGAATTTTATCTGAATTTTTAGGTGCAGGCGAACTTCTTTCTAAAATAATTAGAGAAACCGGTCTAGACCTTGAGATTGCAGGGCGAAATCTTGGCAAAACTAGACTTAACCGAGTTGAAAGATTTATTGCAGAAAGTTTGCGAAATGGAAAAGAACTCTCCTCTAGCGAGTTTTTGGATAAAATTCTCTCTAGCGAAAGCTTTAACGCAACGTCTGAAGTGGCAGGAACTGACGCAGTGAAAGTTATGAGTATGCACAGTTCTAAAGGACTAGAATATCCTATTGTTATTATTCCTGGTCTTCATAAAAAATTCAACGCCTTGGACGATACGCAAGAAATCTTATTTTCAAAAAAACACGGCCTAGCAGTATACCACTATGACGAGCAAACGAAAATGCGTACTTCTACTTTGGCACGCTCTTTCTTTAAACGTGTTGCCAGTTTGGAGAGGGCTAACGAAGAGGCGAGAATTTTTTACGTTGCTATGACTAGGGCAAAGGCACGACTTCACTTAGTTACGACTAAAGAGGTTAAAGAAAATCGTGGCGAGGGAGATTATTTGTCTACCAATAGTTTTACTGATTTTCTCTCACTTGGCGATATGCCTGTTAAATGCTACGCCCAAAGTGAACTTTCTTTTGGAGAAGATAAACTGGTAAAAACGGTTGAATTAACTACCGATAAACAATCGCTAGTCGATTTGATTTGTGAGAATTTATCATTTGAATATCCGTTTAGTTTAGACCTTGGCCTACCTCTTAAAGCATCGGTAACCTCGATAAACGCAAGAAATCGTGAAATGCAAAATGAAGAAAATTTAGTTAAACGCCGTAAACCTCATTTTGTAAACGAAGAAGACCTTTTAGCAAAAGGCACGGCTTATCATAAGTTCTTGGAATTGTGCGATTTTGAAGATAAAAATGTTAATAAACAACTTATAAGCCTACTTAATGACGGAAAAATGCACAAAGAAGATATAGAAATTCTTGACGTTTGTCTACTTGATAAAATTGTCGCACTTCCTATTTGGGATAAGTTAAAAGGCTACAAACTCTACCGTGAACAACCGTTTTTAACAACCTTTACTGCACGTGAACTATACGGAGAAAACTCCGATGCAGAAATTCTTGTACAAGGTATTATCGACCTTATTGCCGTAAAAGACGGCAAGGTTATTTTGGTTGATTATAAAACGAGTGCCCATAGTGCCGAACAGCTTAAAAAAGACTACTCTATGCAACTTTCTCTTTATAAAAAGGCGATTGAAAAATGCCTTAATTTAGCAGTTGAAAAGACTTATATTTTAAGCCTTATAACCGGCGAACTTGTAGAAATGTAACCTTTTGACGTTGCACCACATTAACACCCTTATAATATAAAAAGACTAACGAAATCTTCGTTGGTCTTTTTGTTTAACTTCATTGTTAACTTGGTCTTTTATAAAATTCTCCTACGGCTAATAGCAGTAGTCTAAGACAAATCATAAAAAAAAGTATATACTATTATTAAAGACTATATTTTAGGAGAAAATTTATGAAAAATGATGTGAATTTAGCACTTATAACCACTTATATGGAGAAAAACGCTTTAACGGAAACCGAGTTTTGTAAAAAATGCAACATTTCGCCTACTGAGTTTAACCTTATTTATAAAGGTAGTTTAGAGGTTGACCTTATTACACTTTTTAAGATAGCAAGACTATTGAAAATACAAGTACACGAATTGTTTATAAACAACGGGGCGAAACAGTAAACGTGGTATTGCGATGGCTATAAAGTAAAAAAGCCGACGGCTATTGCCGTCGGCTTTATTTCTCAAAAATTAGACTTGTTTAACAAGTCAGGCAACGTGACGTTGCACCCTTGTTTAACATTACTCTTGCCAAGCAGTTTTTGAGACTTTAGAGCCGAGCAAGACAAGGCTCGTGAGCACAAAAAGACTTGGTAGACCTTGTTGGTCACCAAGGTTTTGAGGGCGAAACAGTAAACGCAGTATTGCGACGGCTATAAAAAAAGCCACGGTGGAAACCGTGGCTTTGAGTCTCAAAAGTTAGATTTGAGCAAAATACTTAATAGTTCTTACCATTTGGCTAGTGTAAGAGTTTTCGTTGTCGTACCAAGCAACTACTTGAACTTGAGTTTCATCGGTTTCAGCGATGTAAGTAGCCATAGTTTGAGTAGCATCGAAAAGTGAGCCGTAAGTAATACCGATAATATCAGAAGAAACGAGTTGTTCTTCGGTGTAACCGAATGAATCGTTTGCAGCAGCCTTCATAGCAGCGTTGATATCATCTTTAGTAACTTTACCCTTAACAACTGCAACTAAAATAGTAGTTGAACCAGTTGGAACTGGAACTCTTTGAGCAGAACCGATAAGTTTGCCGTTAAGTTCTGGAATAACAAGACCGATAGCCTTTGCAGCACCAGTAGAGTTAGGAACGATGTTTGCAGCAGCTGCTCTAGCTCTTCTAAGGTCACCCTTTCTGTGTGGGCCGTCAAGAACCATTTGGTCGCCAGTGTAAGCGTGAACGGTAGTCATGATACCGCTCTTAACTTCAGCAAGTTTATTAAGAGTGTTTGCCATAGGAGCAAGACAGTTAGTAGTACAAGAAGCTGCAGAAATGATAGTATCTTCAGCAGTAAGAGTACCTTCGTTTACGCTGTATACGATAGTCTTAAGGTCGTTACCAGCAGGAGCAGAAATAACAACTTTCTTTGCACCAGCAGTGATATGAGCTTCAGATTTAGCCTTTGAGCAGTAGAAACCAGTACATTCTAAAACTACGTCTACGTCAAGAGCGCCCCAAGGACAGTTTACAGCATCCTTTTCAGCGTAGATTTTGATAGTCTTGCCGTTTACGGTAATAGTACCTTCTTCATCGTTTGCAGAAACGGTGTTAGCAAGTGCGTATCTGCCTTGAGCAGAGTCGTACTTAAGAAGGTGAGCAAGCATTGAAGGGCTAGTTAAGTCGTTGATAGCAACTACTTCATAACCTTCTGCACCGAACATTTGTCTGAATGCAAGACGACCGATTCTTCCGAAACCGTTGATTGCAACTTTTACATTTGCCATAATTATATGACCTCCGAAAAATATTATTTACTAATTAATTATTATTTTGGGTAATTCTACCCTAACCTATTATATTATAATCGTTAAAAAGGTAGTTGTCAATTATTTTTTTACAATATTTTACTTTAGTAAAATTATTTGATTTTTTATACGTTCTCAGTATAAAATCTGCCGTAATACTAAACGTTTCGCTTGTCAATAGTATATTTTCTCCACTTTTTGCCGTTTTATAATAGTAGGGCGTCATTTTAAAAAGATTGTCCAAACCGTCTTTTGTTGGGGTAAAGGAATATTTTAACCTCTCTTCTTTTACTATTTCAAACTCTTCTTTCTCTGCCTTTTCCACCTTGTTTAGATACACGTTTTCATATAACTTTTGCTTAATTTCAAGCAAATGTTCTTCGGCAGGAATAACTTCTATTAAAATACCGTTTTCGCTTAAAACCCTTGCAAATTCTTTTGGAGAATCGGGGGCGAAAATTTTAGTTATTGCATTTGCCGAAGCATTTTTAAGTGGAATATGAAAAGCACTCGCTACAAAATAATGAGAACTTTTATCTGTCGCCGAGGCAAGTTTTACTGCCGATTTAGAAATGTCATAGGCGTAAACCTCTTGACAAACGGTTGCCATTTGCCTTGTGTAATACCCCTCGGAACAACCAGAATCTACTAAAATTTTTACCTCGTTTTCTTTTAAAATCGTGCATATACGGTTTAAAAGTTTATCGTAATAACCTCCTGCCAAAAACTCACGGCGAGCGTTTGTCATAAGGTCGTTATCACCTGGGTTTAAACTCTTTTTAGAAGTTACGGGCAAAAGGTTGACGTAGCCTTGCCTAGCCAAGTCAAAAGAGTGGTTTTTGTCGCATACGTACTTATTGCCCAAGATATTAAGTTTTTGTTTGCAAATTGGACAAATATACATTATTTTACCCTTTAAACCCGTCTATAAGTTGATTATTTGAAGTTTTTTAGATTATTTAGACTTTGCGTCGAATATAACGTTGCAAATTCCTTCAGCAAAATCAGGCTCGTGCGTTACTAAAACAAGTGCTCCACCGTATGCCAAAATAGCCTCTTTTAACGCTCTTTTTGCCTTGATATCCAAGTGGTTCGTAGGCTCGTCGAGTATTAAAATATTAGATGGGGTTTGGCACATTATCGCAAGTTTTAACCTCATCATCTCGCCACCGGACAAATTGCAAACAGGCTTCGTTGCAAGTTCGCCAATTATACCAACTTTTGCAAGTGCTGAACGTATTTCCTTTTGGCTTGCTCTAGGAAAAGCGTTTTGATAAACTGCATAAGCAGGCAAGTTGCCGTTTTCAAAGTTAAGGTCTTGCTCAATATATCCTATTTTCGAGGCTGGATGAAAAGCAAATCTTCCACCTAGCATAGGAATTTTTCTAAGCAAGGTTTTTATAAGCGTAGTTTTACCAACGCCGTTAGTTCCCCTTATCCACACCTTTGTTTGCGAGCCTAAATGTAGATTTACGTCGGGAATAAGCTGAGAATTATAACCAACTTTTAGGTCGGTAGTAATGAGCATATCTTTTGAATTAAGTTCAATATACGGAAAGTTAAATTCGCAATCTTTTTCTACGAGTGGCTTTGCCATAACCTCGATACGGTCAAGCATCTTCTTTCTTGAGTTTGCCATACCCGCCGTTGAGGCACGAGCCTTGTTTCTATCTATATAATCTTGAAGTTTTTTGATTTCGGCTTGTTGACGGTTATACTCGTCTTCGTACTGCTTGTTTAAAATCTCTCTTTGCACGAGATATTGGTCGTAGTTACCAGAGAATTTTCTTATAGTTCCGTTTTCTATGCTAACTATAACTTTTGCAATTTCGTTTAAGAAAATCGTATCGTGCGAGATTACAAGAAAGGTCTTTTTATACCCGTTTAAATATTTGATAAGCCAATCTACGTGTTCTACGTCTAAAAAGTTGGTCGGCTCGTCTAAAAGGGTTAAATCTTGACCTTCTAATAAAAGTTTAGAAAGCATTAACTTTGCTCTTTCGCCACCCGATAAATTGCCAATAAGCGACTCATAGCCGAACTTATTAACACCTAAACCGTTTGCAACCCTCTTTATTTGAGACTCTAAATCATAAAAGCCTGCATCATCTAACTGCTCTTGAAGTTTGCATGATTTTTCTATTAAACGGTCTAACGCATCCCCCTCGGCAGTGCCCATATCTTCATACATTTTTTCAAGCCTTGCGTTGATTTCGTCAAGATAAGAAAACGCTCCTCTTAAATACTCCATAACGGTTAAAGATTTGTCGAGTGTTGCGTGCTGGTCGAGATAACCTATTCGTAAATTTGGTTGACGCTTAATTTCGCCATCGTCTTGTACGAGTTTGCCTGCAACTATATTTATGAAGGTTGATTTTCCTGCTCCGTTAAGACCAACTACTCCAATATGTTCTCCGTTGTTTACAACTAAATCAGACTTAACGAATAAATCTCTATCATCATATCTGTGTGTTAAGCCCTTGATTTCTAAAATGCTCATTTTTGCACCTTTTAAAAATATTATTAAGTATATTTTAGCATAAAAAAGACAATTTTGCAAATTTTAAGGGGGCATTTAGACGCATAACCCACCTTTTTGAAAAACTTATCTTCACTTACTATTGCAAAATCTCTTGTTTTGGTGTATAATATAAAAAAATCATTGCGAGGTAAATATGAAATTTAAATATAAATTTTCTAGCACCTTAAAGATACTTTTCGTTTGTATTTACGCTTTGGCAGTTATTTGTTTCACGTGGAATTTGATTAGACTTTTTAATTCTCTCACCTCTGAAATAGCACTTGACTCTTATAAATATATATCTTTATTTTTGTGTTTGGTTTTGCCAATAGTTATATCGATTTTTGTAACTGCCATTTGGATTTCTTCTTATTACGTTGTAGAAAAAGGCAAGCTCAAGGTTAAATTCGGTTTTATGTCGGACAGTTATTCTATAAAAGATATTGACAACATAATTAAAAACGTTAGAACAGACGTTTTGGTTATCAATTTTAAAGATGAAAGCAGTTTAAAAGTAGGAATAGACAAAAAAGACTTCGACGATTTTTCAGCAACGGTAATTAAGGAAAATAAAGACGTTTGCTATGGCGAAACGGACGAGATTGATAAAAGCAAGGGCAAAAGCGCTTAAAAAGGGTAATATATGGGCAAAATACGCTTAGAACCAATAAACGACGATAATTTTTACGCCGTAACAAAATTAAAACTTGCAAAAGAACAAAAACACTTTGTAGCATCAAATAGTTATAGCATTATTCACGCATATTTGGCAATGATAAATGGTCAAAAGGCTTACCCCTTTGCAATTTTATTAGATGAAAAGCCGATTGGCTTTATAATGATAGGTTACGACATTTTAGCTGAAAAGGTTAAAGACAACCCTAAATGCAACTGGTTTATTTGCGACAATTATATACTTTGGCGACTTATGATAGACAAAAAATATCAAGGCAAGGGCTATGCAAAAGAGGCTATGAAACTTGCACTAGATTTTGTTAGAACTTTCCCTTGTGGAAAGGCAAAATATTGCTGGCTTTCTTACGAGATAGAAAACGACGTTGCAAGAAATTTATATAAATCGTTTGGCTTTAAAGAAGTGCCTGATGCTTATAAAGAGGGCGGAGAAATGCCTGCAATACTTGAGCTTTAAAACAAAAATATTTTATGGCAATATAAAAAGATAGCGAAACCTCGCTATCTTTTTTTGTTTGTTTTTATAAATTAATCAACCTATAGGCTATTATCTTTCAAAATAAATGTTTGCGTCGCCCGTTGATGCTATTACTTTAATTTGCTTTGCTCCACTTATAAAAGCAGAAATATTACTATCTCCCGTGCTTATGTCATAGGTGTATGAATAGTCACTTTTACTTCCTAAAAGTTTCAAAGTTATATCGCCTGTTGACGTTTCCACGTCAATTAAGTTTGCAGTTATATAGGCGTTACAAATAACCTCTCCCGTTGTGTTAGAAACGGTTATTTTGTCGGCGTTTATTTTTGCATTTACTATAAAGTCGCCCGTATCTGCATTTCTTGTGAAATTATTTACAGTTAATTTTCCGTTTATATACGTATCTCCCGTACTGTTTTTGATATTTGCCGTTTGACAATTTATATCGCCTACTAAACTTACGTCGCCAGTGCTTGTCGTAATATTTATATTGCTAAACACGTAAGATTTGTTTGACTCGCCTATAAAAACGTCGCCGGTAGAAAGTTCAACGCTGAGTTCAACTTTCATATCCTTTGGCATCTTTATAATTATTTGATTCTCTCCAAACGCTCCTATTTGAAACCAGGACACCTTCTTTCTATCTAAACGTATAGAAAGCGTGCCGTTTTCTATTTTTGTAGATACCTCTTCGAAAAGTTCGCCTTTTCTAGAACACAACTTATAGCCCTCTATGATTATTTTATTTTCATCATGATATAAATACTTAACGTCTGCAGTAGAGAGTTTTAAGTCTATTTTCTCTATCGTGGCAATTTCATCTTCATTGGTTATTTCAACAACTTGCTTTTCTTGAACGTGAGAAGATAAAACAGTAAAATCCCACTTGTTAGCAAACATTGCAACGGTAAAGATTGTTCCACCTAAAACGAGGAAGACTAAACCTACGATTAATAAAACTTTAACAAAACCGTTATCTTTCATTTTTGCCACCTCTTCTTGTAGTTTTATTTAAAATCCAAGTAGTTGCCTTTGTCATAACTTTTGCAAGATACCAAAAGGCAACTGCAAGTAGCATTACGACGCCAGTGCTAGCTACGCAAAAGCCAAATACGGCAACAGGGCTGCCAACAAAGCCTGTAAAACCCATAACTAAACTTGCAAAAATTGCTATAATGCACCCAACGGAAGATATTGCCATTGCTACAAACACTGCCCAAAAGGTTATTAGAACGGAAAACCAGCCTGCTCCTAACCCAATAGCGAGTGGAACACCCACAAAACCTAATATAAAAGCAAGCCAAACAGGCATACCTGTTTTTGTTTTTACTTTTTCGACCAATACGTATTCTTGCTCTTTAGTATCTACCCTTTTACATTTTATTCCATTGTCTTTTAAAATCTTTTCAGCAACGTCAAAAGGGTTGCCAAGAGAATGAACGACCTCTTCTTCTGTCATTCCACCCTCGATTTTATCCTCTATCATTTCACGATAAAACTCTATTGCCTTTTGCCTATCGGCTTTGGGTAATTTGCTTAACTCTTCTTCAAAAACGTTAAGCCACGTCTCTCTTGTCGTCATAAGCCCAAACCTCCTTTAATAAATTCGTGTGCCTTTAAAAATTCTTGCATATCTAATAAAAACTCTTTTATTCGACATATCCCTTGTTCTGTTATCATATAATATTTTCTAAGCCTGCCGTTATGTTCTGCCTTTCTTATCGTTACGCAGTTGCTTTGTTCAAGTTTTTTCAAAATGGGATATAAAGTCGACTCCGACACTTCTATGTGTGGCGAAAGATCGGATATTATTTTGTATCCGTACGACTCCCCTCCCGATAAAACTGAAAGCACGCATACGTCAAGCAGTCCTCTTTTTAATTGACTGTCCATAAGTGCCTCCTTTTTAATTTGGCTAAATACCTCGTTACGCATAGTATTATACAACACGGTGTATTGTTTGTCAACTATTTTTGTTAAAAAGTTTATTTTTTTATAAATTTTTCTTCATGCCTAATCATTATATAATTAGTAACAAGATTTTTTAAATTAAGCAATAAAAAAATCGACAAAGGACTAAGTTTTTGTTTAAAAAATAGCCTATAAGTCGATTATTGCACTGTTTTATTTATCTTGCCTTTTTGAAAGAGGTCTGCTCTTTTTCGTTGCAAGTTGTTATATATTCGTGGATAGCTGAAGAGATTGTCATTGCTTGCTCGTACACGAGAGATAATCTTACTAGCGAGAGCAGTCGCTTGCCCTTTTCTCTTTCTTCGACAACGCCTATAATACTTGCCGTGCCTATTTCTGCCAAATCTTTATCTACGCCAAGCCCCGGTTTTATGGGCGTTTTAGTAATTTTTATGCTACCTATTTCTTCTTTTTTGCCAAGAGCCGCATCTATTGCGAGTATCGGCGTGTTTGGATAGGCGTTTTTGACAAATTCTGCAACGTAACCCACCTCTTTTGCCGTAATTGGACTTTCTACCGTACCAAAAATATACGTTTTGCCCTTTAGCAAACCCTTTAACATACTCCCAACCAACGGACCTAGGCTATCTCCAATCACTGCATCCGTGCCTATACACACAATTATTGGAAGATTCCCACCCAAAACGTCGTATAAATTGCTTACTAATTTGCTCTGAACTTCATTTTTTGCATTTTGCTTATAAAAAACTTTCATAAATATAATTATTAACATAATTATTATTAATAAACCACTTGCAAAATAAAAAATAATATGTTAGAATTATAGTACATAAGTAAAGTTGGAGGTATTATCCACAATGATCTTAGATATCGTTTACGCTGTTGTCCTTGTTTTATTTGGATTAATAGGTTTCTTCCGCGGTTTTGCAAGACAAATTTTTGGTCTTATGAGCGGATTCGTTGCACTTGTTGGCGCATATTTCCTTTTGATGCCAGTTTACAATCTTTTATATGATTTATTCCTCGGCTCAATTATCGAAAGCGTTGGCAGTTCTCTTACATTCTTAACCTTCCTTGATACGTTTGCCGCAACAGCAGGTAAGACTACTGGTGTTTTAATTATGGAATACCTCACAATGTTTGTTCTCTACCTTGTTTTGTGCGTATTAGTGGGTTTTGTTTGGAAACTTTTAAAATTAATAACCCATCCTATTTGCGACCTTAAAGGCATCAAGTTCTTCGATAAGTTCTTCGGTGTATTACTTGGTTTTGTTTGGGGCGTTCTCTTCGTAACTGCAATAATTTATCTTGCAACGATAGTTTCTGGCTGGAAATTTATCGGTATGTCTGATACTGTTAACGAATTGATCGCAACCTTGTCTGATGGTTCTTTCTTCTCTAAACGTTTTATACTTGATCATTTGGATAAGGTTGAAATCTTCTTTGCCGACACTTGGGAATTAATCAAAAAGGGGTTCAACGCGGTAAAAGCTGCTTAACAACCATAAGCCGTGCTGAGAAGCACGGCTTTTCTTTTTATAGGAGGTTTTGTTTTGAAAAAATCACTTATTATAATCCTTAACGGAATTGTTGCTGGTATATGCCTTATAGCTTTAATCGGGTATTTTTTATCTCCTCTTTTGAAAATAACTGCAAAGATTACCTTTGACGAGGCGTTGGCTGAACTTATATTTGCTAACGAAGAGGAGGAAGAAACTGAAGAGGAAAGTTCTGAAGAGCCTTCTGATGATGAAATTATTCATCTTTTAATAGAAGAGTTGGTCGAAGAAGAAATTTCTATTGATATCTCCGTTTCTCTCGACACAAGTCTTCTTATGTCCAGTGCTCTTTCTTCTAACACTAAGCAAACCGAGAAATTTATACATTCTTTAATTGACGATTTAGTTGAAACGATTGACAAAGAAACTTTGCAAGATTTAGAAGATTCTATTGCAAAGGCAAGCGTTTCGGCAGCAGTTAAAATGGAACTTCAAGAACTTTCTAGAGACTTGGATGAAGACGTTGAAAAAATAATGGACGACCTCGGTATTGACGACAGTTACCTCGACAACAGTACCGAAGCCATTTTGGACGCTATTCGTTCGGAAGACGCTACCGTAGATTCTGTAACAGATGAGGTAATAGACGTTGTTAAAGACGTTTATTCTAGATTTGAAAACCACCCAGAGTATAGTGAAGAGTATGAAGAATTAACCCCCGAAGCCGAAGAGGAACTTAGGGCTGAAATTGCAGATATTATAAGCGAATTTGCCGACGAAAACGGCAACTTTAACGGCGACGGTCTTATCTCCTCTCTCCTTGCAAATCTCCTTTCTGAAGAGGGTTTTGAAGAAGAGGAAGAAGAGGCGTTTGCTCCTGCTCACTTGGACTTGGTAAATTATACAATCCTTAACTTTGCGTCTGAAGAAAGCGAAAGTTCTTCTGAAGAACAAGAAGATAAACCTATAGACGAAGTTTTAGCAGACACTCTTAAAGAGTCTATTACAAAGGACACTTTAAATACAATTAGAATAATATCTATCGTTTTATTTGGATTTGTTTTCTTCTCTGCGTTCTGGTGGATTTTATTAATAATTAAAATACTCGCTAAAATAGGTATGAGAAATCCTCTTATAAGCCTTAAAGCACCTATAATTTTTGGTGCTCTTCCATTTATAATATTCGTTATAGTTCCAAGCCTTTTCGTAGACTTACTTGCTAGCCCACCAGCGTTTATGCGTAATTGGATGGGAAAAGAAACTGTGGAAATGCTTACGTCTCTTTTTGATGGTACAATCAAAATCGCTTTCTCTTCTTCGGCTATAGTAGCATTTATTTGTGTACTCGCTACCTTTGGTTTTGGTTTCTATTACTCTGCAAAGAGAAGAGAGTTAAAACGCAAAATAAGAGAAGAAAAACTCGAACAAATGAAAAGTGGTGGACTTTATTAAGTGTACTTAATAAAATTTAAATAAAGTAAAAGTCGACAAACGTGTGTTTGTCGACTTTTTTACGTTTTAATATACGAAATAAATCATACGATATTTTTCATCATTAACCATTTTTGCTACAATTCGTTGCATTTTATCACGGGTATCATCAGGCATTGCACCCGTTTTTTGGCTAACTTCATCTAAAACGACTTTTCCAAGTGGTCTGCCAAAAACGTTAGCCTCCGAAAGTCCACCGTTTTCACTCTCGCTTTGAATAAAATCAATAAAGTCTTCACATTGCTTTTTTGTGCCGGAAACAGGATTAACGGTAGTTTTTACCCCTACCTTTACAACGTGCAAACTCTCGGTTTCTGCCGTTACCGAAACGCCGTAACGGTTGCCGTTTTTTACTAAAGTAGGCTCGCCTAACGCAACGTCTTTTTCGGTAGGAAGAACAATGCCGTAGCCCTTTGCCTCTGCATCCGAAAGTGCAAGGCGAATTTTATCATACTCCCACTTTGCTTTAGAAAGGTCACGAACAAAACTCATAAGTTTATACTCGCCGTCTATTGCCTCGCCACACGTTTCGCTTAAAACGTCGTAGAAAAGCCCCTTTTCGCAAGTCAATTTAATTCTTGCCCTGCCTTCTCCTGCAAAAACTTCTACACTTTCTGGAATAATCTTATCCACCGTTGCAAGAGCCTCTTCTAAAAGATAACAGTCTTTCATTTTTTCTATACTTTTTGATGCCGTTTTCGCTATAGAAATTATCTCGCTGACAACTCTGTTTTCAGGTGGTAATGCCCTTAGCCAATCTGGAATACAAATTTCAAAGGAATTTATTGGAAATTCGCCCAAAACGCCCTCTATAACACGATTAAATGCACTTTCATCACAATTTAAAAGGTCAACTGCAACTACGCATACATTGTGTTTTTGCCTTAATTCTTCGGCTAAAGCCTTACAACTTTCACTATTTGGTGAAGAAGAATTTAAAACGATAACAAATGGTTTACCAATCTCTTTAAGGCGTGCAATCGCCTTTTCCTCTGCTTGCACGTAATTTCTTCTTTCAATTTCAGAAAAACTTCCGTCAGTAGTAACCACTATGCCTATAGTAGAATGCTCTTTGATAACCTTTTCAGTACCGATTTCGCTTGCTTCTTCAAATGGAATAGGCTTCTCTAGCCACGGCGTTTGAACAAGTCGAGCCTTGCCGTCTTCTTCACTGCCTATCGCACCACTAACCATATAGCCAACGCAGTCGATAAGGCGTATTTTGGCGTGCGTTTTGCCTAGCGTTACTTTTACTGCCTCACTGGGAATAAATTTAGGCTCGGTGGTTGTAACGGTTTTCCCTGCACCCGATTGAGGAAGCTCATCTAAGGCTATCTGCTTTTTATTTTTGCCCGAAATGTTAGGCATAATAAGCATTTCGGCAAACCTTTTAACAAAGGTGGATTTACCCACCCTTACAGGACCTACTACGCCAAGATAGATATCTCCACCCGTTCTTTTTGCTAGGTCGCCGTATATATCGAATTTTTGCATAAACTAAAAACTCCTCCCGCATATAAATCAATATATTATATGGGCAAGGAGTTTTATTTATTACTTTTTTTGTTTTTATATATATTATATAATGATTAAGCCTTTTTACGCAACCTTGGGAACGTGACGTTCCACTCTTGTTTTTTCTTCACTCTTACAAAGCAGTGTTTAAAAACTCAAATGCAAGGTGTCCAAAATGTAGACACAATAGACCTTGTTGGTCGGCAACGCAACGTTGGGAGCGTGACGTTCCGCTCTTGTTTTTTTCTTCACTCTTACAAAGTGAGATTTAAAGGTTTAGATACGAGGTAGGCAAGGCTCACAAAGAATTTGGGGGTGGGATAGACCTTGTTGGTCATCCCAGTCGCAAATGCTTTGTAGAAACGACGCATACCGAAGTATATAAGCCTTTAAATTAAAGGGTTAGATACAAGGTAGGCTAGACTCGTGAGTTATTTGCAAACCCTTATAAAGTAGTTTTTAAAGGGCTAGAAACAAGTTAGACAAGGCTCGTGAAAAAATACGGACACAATAGACCTTGTTGGTCATTGTGGTCGAATTTTTGAAACAGTAACGCAGTATAACGCCGTTTATAGACCTTTAAATTAGTCTTCGCTCTTTTCACGGGTAAACATCCTTATCGGCGTCCCCTCAAATCCAAAGGTCCTTCTTATCGTATTCTCTAAAAATCTAAGGTAAGAGAAATGCATAAGGTCGGAATTGTTTACGAAAAATACAAATGCAGGTGGATTTGTTCCGTCTTGAACGGCATAATAAATTTTGAGTCTTCTGCCGTTTTTAGAAGGTGGCTCGGTTGCACGAATAGCATCGCCTACAACGTCGTTAAGCATACCAGTTGTAATACGCTTGCAAGAATTTTCATAAACCTCACGTGCCATTTCAAATATTTTGTTCGTTCTTTGCCCTGTTGCAGCAGAAATGTATATAGACTTAAAATAGTCCATAAAAGCAAGGTCTACTTTAAGTTTGTTTTCAAATTCGTTTATAGTATGGGTATCTTTTTCAATTAAGTCCCACTTATTCATAACAACGATAGACGGTTTGCCTTGTTCGTGTACGTAGCCTGCAATTTTTACGTCTTGCTCGGTTAAACCCTCGGAAGAATCGATAACTATTAAACAAACGTCTGCCCTACGAATTGCAGCGAGAGAACGAAGTACGCTATAATATTCTACCCCATCTTCAACAGACCTTTTCTTTCTAATACCGGCAGTATCTATAATAGTATATTTTTTGCCGTTATATTCAAGTGGAGTATCAATAGCATCACGAGTAGTACCTGCTACGTTAGAAACGATAGTTCTGTCATAGCCTAAAAGTTTGTTGGTGAGACGTGATTTTCCTGCATTTGGCTTGCCTACTATTGCTATTTTAAGTCTATCAGCATCAGCATCTACGTCAACTTGGTCAAAATATGAGCATACTTCATCTAAAAGATCGCCAAGCCCCTTTGCTTGCTCTGAAGATATACCATAAGGAACGCCAAGCCCTAACTCGTAAAAGTCAAATAAAATTTCTTCTTTATAAGTGTCCAGTTTGTTTACTGCTAAAACTATTGGCTTACGAGAGCGACGGAGCATTTCGGCTACGTCATAGTCAGATGCAGTAAGACCTGTCTTTGCATCACAGAAAAATATAATTACGTCCGCCGTCTCAATAGCGATTTCGGCTTGACTTTTAATATGTTTCCACATTTCATCGGTGGATTTAATTTCAATACCACCCGTATCTATAAGGGTAAAAGCCTTTCCACACCACTCTGCGTCTGCATAAAGTCTATCTCTCGTAACACCCGGCGTGTCTTCTACTATCGATAATTTTTGTCCTGTTACTTTATTAAAAAAAGTGGATTTGCCAACGTTTGGTCTTCCTACTATTGCAACTAATGGCTTACTCACTTTATACCTCCTTAAATTTACGGCTAGAGAGTGCTTTTACAAAACTCTCCCCCGTACCGTTTGTTATTCGTATCTTTTTGCCTGTTTTTTTAGAAAGTTCTTTTACGGTCATACCATCTAAAAAAAGGTCTGTTTTTTCTCTTAAAACGTGGCAAGGCATAACGACAATATCATATCCCTCGCCCTCGCTTAAAACTGCCTTTAAAATATCTTGCCCTGTCAAAAGCCCCGTACAGTTTACCGTTTCGCCAAAGAAATCGTTTTTAACCGAAAGAACCTTTACCTCTAACCCCTTTACTGCCTTTTGCACCTTGTCGGCTTGATTTTTAATAAAATCTCCTGCAGAAGTTCCAGAAATTAGCAAGATTTTCTTTTTAAATTTACTGGTTTTTATATTTTCATCTATTTCTTTTAAGAATTTAGCAGTTGTTCCAACCCCGTTTTCAATTTGAGGAAAACTTCCGTAAAATTCATAAGGCTCAACGTCTAAACCTGCTCTAAAATAAAACTCATCGGCAAGTTGAATAAAGTTTTCGCCAAACTCTTCGTTTAAATTTTTCGCAAAGGAAATAATCTCTTTTGCGTAATCTTGGTCTATGTCTTGTATCTTGGTAAGCCCATCTCTAAACTTTGTCATACCAACGGGAACTACTGCCATAGTTTGCACGTTTGGATAAAGACTGAAAAGTTCACGAGCAGAAAACTCTAATTCTTTTCCGTCGTTATAGCCCCTTGCAAGTACGATTTGAGTGTGCATTGTAATTCCTGCATCGGCAAATTTTTTAAGTTGCAAGCCTATTCTATCGGCAAAACGATTGCCCGTCATTTGCTTTCTAAGTTCGCCGTTCATAGTATGAACTGAAACGTATAAAGGGCTTAATCTTAACCTTGCAATTCTCTCTTCATCCTCTTCTTTTAAGTTGGTTAAGGTTACGAAATTTCCACATAAAAAACTTTGGCGATAATCGTCATCTTTCACGTAAAGAGTGTCTCGCATTCCACATGGCATTTGGTCGATAAAGCAAAAAATACAGTGGTTATGGCAAGTGCGAATATCTAAATTATCGCTTTCAAAAGTAAGTCCTAAACTTTCGTCCTCTTCTTTTTCTATTTCGCAAGAAGACTCGTCACCGTTTGTTTGGCGAACGGTTAAGGTGAAACTTTCTTTTTCATCATAATAAAGATAGTCCAAAACGTCGACTGCCGTGTGGCCGTCAAACGCAAGCACCTCATCTCCCTTTTTAAGACCTAGTTCTTCGCCTATTGAGTTTTTCGCAACCTCTTTTATTTTAAGCATATTATCTCAAATGATATTTCTCGTTTATTTTTTCAAATATAAGGTCGGCAATACCCTCGCCACCATACTCTTCTTTTGGTTTTCTGTGTTTTTTGAGTTCTTCGTATTCTTTACTTCCGTTTATAGCACCTTTTATGAATTCAAGGCACTTATCTACTTTGAATATTCTAACGGCATCTTTTACGTGACTTACGTAATGCTCTGCAATAAGTTTTTCAATGTCGTTTGCAGAGTGAGTTACAACTATTGGCACACCGTAGAATGCCGCCTCCATAAGCCCGTTTCCACTCTTGCCAAGATAGAGGTCGGATGAGGCTATAAGTTCTAATACGTTATTACAAAATTCGTATGGGTAAAAAGACAAATTACCCTTACTTTTAAGTTTTAATAGCCTTTGATAAAGTTCGGGGTTCTTGCCACAAACGACGTTTACGCTAATTGGCAAATCCTCTTCGATAAGCCTTTTACAAAGTTCTTCTGCCATACCAATACCATATCCACCCTCGGTTATATAAAGGGTAAATTTATCGTCGTGGCCTAGTTTTTCCCTAAGTGCTTTTTTATCTTCAACCACGTCAAACGCCTCTTGGCGAATAGCAAGTGGGGAGATTTTAAAGTTTTCGCTATTAAATCTACGCTTAAATCTCATTGCCCTTTTGTGTCCTTCAGGCATAGAAATCATAGAAAAATCGGTGTGATATCTAAAAAGAGCGTTGGCGTGTGCATCTGGAATATACATTACCGTATAAGGCTTTTTCTCGCTTTTTACAGCGTAATAGTTCGTTGCCCAGTGCGTACTAACTACAACGTCTGGGGCTAAATCTTCCATATGTTTTACACTGTCGCGGAAAGCGTTTTTTATAAGTTTTTGCATAACGAACCAACTAGAAATTTTTGAGCCGAAAACGTTCATTGCAAAAATACTTGCATAGCCGTAAAAATGACACTCGTTGTACATTCTAACTTCTTTGCAAAGGCGTTCTTCAAACTTTTTCATTGCCTCGCTACCCGTTTCCTTGTAAAAATCGCTACGAATAACCTCGCAATACTCGCCGTATTTCTTTTCAAAAGCATCACATATTGATTTTTCGGTCATTATGTGACTAAATCCTGCTTCAACGAACGGGAATAAAACCTTGATTTTTTTCATCTATTTTTCTCCGTGTTTGCTAAAAGTCTTGTCTTTTTTACGTCTTTCGTCATCTTTTCTTGAACTACGATTAAAAACGTTAAGAAC
>JAFVSF010000025.1 GCA_017503885.1 Clostridia bacterium | reverse complement strand
TATAACGTCATTATAATCAACGCCGTTTTCTAACGCATTATTGCCGAGCCTATGGAAATCATAAATAAGTTTAAGAATTTTATACTGCTTAGTTAATGAAGTAAAAGTATCAACTTCGTGGAAAGCGTTTTGATGTAGATAGTCTTCTCTAATAGATTTTGCAGTTTCCATTGTTAATCTATCTTTGTATGAAAGAGCGTCTGCACCAACTAGACGAACTATTTCGTCAAGTTCTGCCTCTTCTTGCAATACGCTTGCTGCAAACTTACGAAGTTTAACAAAGTCAGTAGCAATATTATCATTATACCAATCTTCAAGCTTATCAGCGTATAATGAATAACTAATCATCCAATCTATCGCTGGGAAATGACGCTTGTACGCAAGCATTGATGAAAGCCCCCAGAAAACTTTGACGATACGGAGAGTAGCTTGTGAAACAGGCTCTGATAGGTCACCACCTTGTGGAGAAACAGCCCCAATAGCCGTAATTGAACCAACCCTATTTCCACTACAAATTGTATTTACTATTCCAGCACGCTCATAAAACTCTGCAAGTCTTGAAGATAGATATGCTGGATATCCTTCTTCACCAGGCATTTCTTCCAAACGGCCACTCATTTCTCTTAAAGCTTCTGCCCAACGAGATGTTGAATCTGCCATAATAGCAACGCTATAACCCATATCACGAAAATATTCAGATATTGTAATACCAGTATATATTGAAGCTTCACGAGCGGCAACCGGCATATCAGAAGTATTTGCTATAAGCACCGTTCTCTTCATTAAAGGTTCGCCAGATTTTGGGTCTTTTAACTCTGGGAATTCGTTAAGAACGTCCGTCATTTCGTTTCCACGTTCACCACAACCGATATATACGATAATATCTGCATCAGCCCATTTTGCTAACTGGTGTTGAACGACAGTTTTACCACTTCCAAAAGGACCTGGAACGGCTGCCACACCACCCTTTGCTATTGGAAAGAGTGTATCATTAACCCTTTGACCTGTAACCATAGGCATACTAGGTGACATTTTTGATTTATAAGGACGGCCTTTTCTAACAGGCCAACGTTGCAACATACAAACGTTTTTATCCCCTTCTTCCGTTTCTAATACTGCAACGGTTTCAGTAATATTAAATAAACCGCTTTCAATCTTTTTAATTTTTCCGCTAAGACCAAATGGAACCATAATTTTATGGCTAACGATTGTGGTTTCTTGTACTGAGCCAATGATGTCACCTGCAGTTACAAAGTCGCCAACGTTTACGCACGGAATAAAATCCCATTTCTTTTCATGGTCAAGATTAGTTACGCTTATTCCACGAGAAATTCTATCCCCATATTCTGAGTAAATTTTTAATAAAGGTCTTTGTATTCCGTCAAAAATGCTCTCAATAAGACCAGGAGCAAGCTCTACTGAAAGTGGTGCGTTTGTAGATTCAACTAATTCGCCAGTTCCTAAACCGCTCGTTTCCTCATAAACTTGAATTGAAGCCTTATCTCCACGAAGTTCAATGATTTCACCAATTAGTTTTTTATCACTAACTTTAACGACGTCAAACATTTTACTATCCGCCATGTTTTCTGCAACAATAAGCGGTCCGGAAACCTTAATTATTTTTCCTTGCATAATTTACCTTCCTTTTTACACGTCTTTATTAAACAAAATATCGACGCCAAGAGCTTTTTCCATAGCTCTTTTTATGTTTTCATTTCCGTAGCCGTTCGAACCTTTGGCAGACGGAACAGATAATATTATAGGATACGGAGTTGAAAGATATTTCTTTAGCTCCATATCTAATTCTTTAGCGAGAATATCAGTTATAAATATAACTTGATATTCTTTTGCTATTTTTTTAAGTAATATACGGGCATCTGATGAGTCCACAACGGAAAAAGCGTCAATTCCACCTGCTCTAAAAGCAAGTACGCTATCACCATCTCCGATAATTGCCATTTTACCCCTCATAAGTTTCCCTCAACCTGTTTTTAATTTCTTGTTTGTCTATGTTATTTATTAGACCAACTAATATAATTCTTACGTTTTCAATTTCCGCTGTTTTATAATAGCAGTAAAGCATAAATGGTATTATTCCGCCAATATCATACTTATGCTTTTTAAGAATTTCTAAAGCAATACTATCAGCAAGCTTTTCAAATTCGGAAAATGGTTTTTTATTAATAAAAGCATCTACAGCCTTCAAAATTATTTGTCCGTTAGAAAAACTAATAGTCTTTTCTTTTAATATCTCGGGTAATTCTTCACACAATAATTTTAATTCCGATTGAGTAACGTCCCCTGTTTTTACGAATAATTCTTTTGCGACGGCATAATTTCTTGTTCTTAACGCAATGGCTACGTTTGCAAAATCCGCACGAATTTTACATAACGTTTTTAAAACTTTATCTTTTTCCGAAAGCCTAAAAAGATAATCGTACATACTCTTAACAAATGTAGTATTAATACCTACACCCGTAGCCCTTCCGCTTACAAAAGCATTATCCGAAAACTCTAAGGCATATCTAAGTTCCTTACAAAAAATCTTGTAATCATCAGTAAATATTTTATCTTTTAAAAGCTTTTTAGAATAAACACCGTCGGAAACAAGCATGTTTTCCGCATCAATTTTTAGATATTTTGCCCTAATTAAAGCCTCTGCATTATGAAAATCATTTTTACAGAGAAAATACTCCTTAAAATAATCACAAGGGCTAGACTCTCTAATAAACGTAAAGAGATTTTCTTGCTCAACACTTAATAATTTTTCAAAGTCAAATACGTCTTTAACTTCGACCCCTTCGCCGAAGTTAGTTTCAGATAATATTTTTAAGGCGTCCTGCGGAATTGCGGAATCAATCATTCTTAGCAAACGTTCTTTGCCAAGAAGACGAGTTTCCATAGATTTAGCACGGGCGTTGGAATATATTACGTTACTCATAAACTACACTTTGAATATTTTAATCCTTAAATAAACGTTGAGCAATAGAACCTATAAAATCATCTTTTTTACTATCTACTATCGCTTTAAAAGTTAAATCTTTGTCTGACACCTTACCAATTAGCATCAAACCACCTATAAAGTTACCTCTAGTCGTATCTATTGATAAATTCTTTTCAGTAAATATTTTTAATGCTTTTACGTCGTTTTCATTAAGAACGCCGTCTGAAGATAAAACAATTCTATCGCCTTCGTCAGCATTTTTAACTAATAACTTTTCAACAACACAAAGATACTCTTGTTTATCAATTGAACAAAAGCTGAAATAAATTTTATCAAAGACTTCAGATACAACTTCTTGCTTTGCTTTAAGAATTTCTTTTCTGACGTCAAGGTCTGCAACTGTTAAACGACGCTTAACGTTTTCCGAAGCCTCGTCGTTTGCAAGTTTTGTTTGAACTTCTATATAATTAGACGCCCAATTTTCAGCCTCTGCTTTTTGTTTAGATGCCAAACTTTTAGCCTCTAAAATAATTGCTTTCGCCTTAGTTTCGCCCTCAGAAAGAATTCTATTTATTATTGCTTCTTTTCCGTCCATAAATTGACCTTACATCAAAAGAATTGATACGACTAAACCTA
>JAFVSF010000024.1 GCA_017503885.1 Clostridia bacterium | reverse complement strand
GTAGGCGATCACGTTGACGATCTTTGCGACGGCATCTGCGACAAGTGCGGCGACGAGGTTGCTATCAACCACATCGATGCAGGCTGCGCTCAAACGTTGCTTTTGCAAAAGAAAACGGTTTTGTTAAGACTTTGCTTGGAAGAAAAAGATATATTCGTGAAATAAACTCCCCTAACTACAATTTGCGTAGCTTTGGCGAGCGTGCCGCAATGAATATGCCACTACAAGGCACTGCTGCCGACGTTATAAAAATCGCAATGATAAACGTTGCGAATAAAATTAAAGAAAAAGGACTTAAATCAAAGCTCATTCTTCAAGTACACGATGAACTTATCGTTGACACGCACCCAGACGAAATTGAAATAGTAAAATCAATTCTACAAGGCGAAATGCAGTCTGCAACTTCACTCAGCGTTCCTCTTGATGCCGAAGCAAAAGTCGGCGAGCGTTGGTTTGATGCAAAATAGGCTATGAACAAGATAATTGCTATAACTGGTGGCATTGGAAGTGGCAAGTCTACAGTATTAAAATTTCTTGAAAAGTGGGGCTATAAGTCGTTTAGTGCAGACGAAACGTATAAATCGCTTATTTTAAACGAAGATTTTATTAAAGAAATTTCTAGTTCGATTGGCGTTGATCCAATAATAATTGACGGGCGTTTATCACTCGACAAAACTGCGATTTCTAATAAGGTTTTTAACGACAAAGCGTTGCTTGAACGCTTAAATTCTGTTACTCACCCTAAAATTATGCAACAGATAATTAGCGACGCTAAAAAATGCGATGGATTAGTTTTTTGCGAAGTTCCTCTTCTATTTGAGGGTGGGTTTGAAAATCTATTTGATTGTGTTTTAGTGGTAACTAGAGTAGATAAAATACGTTTTGAAAGTGCATCAAAAAGAGACAATAAAACTGTGGCACAAATTGAGGAAATTGCAAAAAATCAATTTGATTATGCAAAAATTCAAGAAAACGAGCATACTTTTATTATAGAAAATAACGGCGATGAGGTTGCCCTTATGGAGAATTTAAAGTTTGCGATTGAAAAAATTAAAAAATAAAATTTTTATATTGGTATTTTTAGCGTGTACTTTAGCGATATTTTCTATCACTTTGGTGCACGCTCTTTTTCCAATAAAACTTTATAATGACGTTAAATTCGTTTGCGACAAAACGCAAGTACCCCCTTATTTAGTTCTTGCAATCATAAAGACTGAAAGTTCATTTTCAAGTGAAAAAGTATCGACAAAAGGGGCAAAAGGTCTTATGCAAATTATGCCCGAAACTGCAGACTACGTAAGCGAATTGTATTTTTCTGGAAGAGATATTGACCTTGCTAACGACAAGGACAACATTTTGATTGGCGTTACCTATCTTATTTATCTTTTTGACAAATTTGAAGATAAAAAAACCGTCCTTGCTGCCTACAATGCAGGCGAAGGACGGGTTTTAGAATGGCTAGATAATAAAGATTTTTCTTTAGATGGAAAAACTCTTTGCAATATTCCTTATAAAGAAACTCACGAGTACGTAGAAAAAGTTATTCATCGTGAAAAAATATACAATCTACTCTATTGATTTATGAAAAGCGTCG
>JAFVSF010000002.1 GCA_017503885.1 Clostridia bacterium | reverse complement strand
GCCTTAAGGTTTACTTGTGGAGTTGCGGCAGGAGCAAATATTTCTGCCATTTTAACGGGTAATAGCGGATTAAAACGTAGACCAATGCGTTCGTTACAAGAGCCTCTTCAAAAAATGGGTGCAACGGTGGCTTTGCAAAAGGGAGGATTGCCCCCAGTATACGTAAACGGAGCAAAACTTAGACCTATAGATTATCCTTTGCACACAGCAAGTTCTCAAATAAAATCTTCAATTATGATTTGTGCCCTTCTAAGTGGTGTTAAAGCAACCATAAAAGAGGAAATCACTACGAGAAACCATATGGAAATACTCCTTAAAGAAATGGGTGCAAGAATTGAAAGAGATGAAGAAAATCACACTATTTGTCTTGAAAAAAGCGAAATAAAAGGCAAACGAATATTCGTTTGTGGGGATTTTTCAGTTGCAATGAATTTCATTGCGCTAGGTCTTTTATGTGGTCAAACTACTTGTAGAAACGTTGGAATTAATCCTACAAGAACTTATGCTCTTGAAATATTAAAGAGAATGGGCGCTAAAATAGAGATAAAAAATAGAAGAATTCTATGTGGCGAACCTATCGCTGATATAACTGCATACAAAAGCAATTTAAAGGCTACTCACGTTACTGGCGACGAGGCGTATTTAATTACGGATGAATTGCCTATTCTTGCCGTTTTGATGGGTGTTGCCGAGGGCGAAAGCATAATGAGCGATTTGGGTGAGTGCCAGTATAAAGACGCCGATACCACTCAAAATATTTGCGATATGATAAACGCCGTAGGTGGAAATTGTAAGAGATTTGACGGTGGTTTAGTAATAAAAGGAGTCGATAGATATGAAGGTGGAGACGTAGCGACGTGTGGAGATGCTAGAATTGCAATGAGTGCTACTATAGCGTTGTCAGCGAGTGTAAATGGTGGCGAAACTGATGACGATGCCTGCGTTTATTCAGCGTTTCCAGGTTTCTTTGAGAGTTTAAGAAGAAATTCTTTCGTAAATATAAGTGCAAGCGTTTCAAATAGCGTCGAAAATTTTTACCACTCGTTTATATTAGACAAAATGAGGGTTAGAAATTATACGTTCTCTTATTTAAACGTAGAGGAAAGTGGATGTAAAAAGAGCCTTGCAGAAGCAAGAGATTTTGATGGTTTTACAGTTGGCTCTCCTTTTAATGCCGAGGTTGCAAAGCGTCTTAACAAGATGGATAAGCGAGCAAAAATGGTAAGAGGTGTCAACGTTGTTAAAAAGGGAGAGGGCTTTTCTACTGTTGGAGGAGGTTTAATTCTCGCTTTAAAAAATAGAGGGATAGATATCGTAGGTAAAAAAGTTCTAGTTTTAGGATGTGGCACGGTTGCAAAAAGCATAACGTTATCTCTTGTTGAAGAAAAGGCCAATGTAACAGTTTTTAATAAAAACATAAAGACTGCAAATGAGTTTAGGCGTAGAATAGGTGGAATAACCATATTAGAGAATATTATAGGTGATGAAAAATACGACGTAATAATAAATGCGACACCTATTGGTTCTGGCTATTTGGCAGGGCAGACGCTAGTGAGCGACGAAATGATTAAAAGTAGCAGTTTAATAGTTGAAATGGTTTCAAATCCTATAGATACTGCACTTGTTAAAAAGGCGAGAATTGAAGAAATTTCCACGATTTGTGGAGATGAGGTTGCCTTTTTCACAACCTATTTAGCAGACTGTATATTAACGGAAAAAGAGCCTTTGACAGAAGAGGCTTTGCACGTTTACTCTGAATTTTTAAAAACCCGTAACGGAGATGTAAAATGATTCAACTAAAAGGGATAAAAAAGGTATACAAGACGGAAGAGAGAAAGGTAAACGCATTAAAGGGCATAACTTTAGATATGCGTGATGCTGAATTCCTCTGTGTTCTAGGTCCGTCGGGATGTGGTAAGACTACGTTGCTTAACATTATCGGTGGTCTTGATAGGTATACTTCGGGCGACCTCGTAATAGGTGGCAAGTCTACAAAAAATTTCACAGACGTAGATTGGGATACGTATAGAAGTCGTAAGGTAGGTTTTGTATTTCAAAATTATAACCTCATATCTCATCAAACCGTTTTAGAAAACGTAGAAACGGCACTCGTTATAAGTGGAATTGGCAGAGAAGAGAGAAGAAAAAGAGCAATTCAAGCACTTGTCGACGTAGGTCTTTCCGAGCATTTAAGGAAAACGCCTCGCCAACTTTCCGGTGGCGAAATGCAGAGGGTTGCAATAGCAAGAGCACTTGTTAATAATCCTAAAATGATTTTAGCCGATGAGCCTACGGGCGCACTTGACAATGAAAATAGCGTAAAAATTATGGAGCTTTTAAAAGTTATTTCTAAAGATAGGCTCGTAGTAATGGTTACGCACAACGCAGAACTTGCAAGCGAGTATGCAACTCGTACAATAAAAATGAAAGACGGACTTGTCGTTTCTGACGATAAGCCTTTTGATGCAAAACAGATAGAGAAAAAAGCAGAAACGACTGAAAAAGTTACAAAACAGTCGCATATGCCTTATTCTTTGGCTGCAAAATTAAGTGTAAAAAATTTAGCAGGGAAAAAGATAAGGACGGCACTTACTTCTATCGCATCGTCTATCGCTATAGTAGGCATAGCACTTGTGCTTGCTTGTCATAACGGTTTAAATGCGTTTATAGATAAGGTTCAAAAAGACACTATGTCAAGCGTGCCTATAACAGTTAGTACTAGCGATACTAACCTTGCACCTCAAATAGAGGGAGTGCTAGGCTACGTTTCCTCAACAGCAAAGGGGGAAAATAAACCTTCGTTTATAGAAAGCGTAATTATAAATCACACTTTAAAAAATATGAAGGCACAGGCTGTAAGCAATGAAATTACACAACACTTTATAGAATATTTAAAGGGGTTAGATTCTACTAGGGTAAGATACGACGCCGTTAAAAATATAATGAAAAGAATATATAAAAACGTTAGGATGCCAATTTATTCGGATACTAGCATTTTAAAAAACGTAAGCATTTTAGATGCCAACGCATCAAAATGGTCGTGTTTGCCTCCAGATAGAAGTATTTTAGAGGACCAATATCATTTAGTTGCAGGTAAATATCCTGAAAATTTCAATGAACTTTTGCTTGTCGTTGATAAAAATTCTTCTATTTCCGATACGGTTTTAGCAACTTATCTTTTAGACGTTTACGCCGTTAACGATCAAGAGGGCAGTAGAACTCATTATACTTATGAAGAAATTTTGACCAAACCAGAGATAAACGAATATCATTTGCTTTTAAACGACGATTATTACGTTGAAAGGGACGGCTTGTTTTATGAAGAAAAAAGCATAAGTCTTGCAAAATTTATACATAAGTATTATAGAAGTGAGACTCAACTTTCAACTATAGAAGGGGATTTAAACAAAAACGAAATAATTAAACTTATCAATGGACAAAACATAAGGATAAATTGTTTTGACGTTGCACCAGAAACTGATAATTTTTCAACCACGCTTAAAATAGTTGGAATAATAAAACTCAATGAAGATACTCAATATGGTATGTTCACTTCTCCAATAGCGTATTTGCCATCTCTTAACGATTATGTTATAGAAGAAGCATCTAAATCTAAAATTGTTCAGGCACAGCAGTATAATTATCAAAATGGTATTAATAAAAATGCGTTGGGAGGAGGAGATATTACTAGTGATAAAATAACTGTTACAAATCTTCTTTCAAGTTTTGGCTATGCAGAACTTCCAACCAAAATAAAATTCTATCCAAATACGATAGAAGATAAAGACTATTTATTAGAGCAACTTGACTATTACAATGCAAATAATGGGGAAAACCCAGATATTACTTACGTAGATAACGTCGGTGC
>JAFVSF010000001.1 GCA_017503885.1 Clostridia bacterium | reverse complement strand
TCCACTGTCTGTAAAACCATATTTAGAAAAAGCGTTATTAAATTCGTAGATTTGAATATGGAAGGCAAACGAAAACTTTGTATCTGGTGAAATTTCTTTAATTTGAGTGCCAACTTCCATAAACCAATTTACTTGGTCATCTTTAAAACCAACGAAGTTATTATAAGTATGTCCGTTTGCAAGAGATTCTGGACTTGGATTGCCACAACCGTTAGTGTCCATCATAAAGAATACTCTTGTAAGTTTACCACCTTGAGCAATACCTACCGTATAGTTACCATTACCACTAAGTTTTCTTTGCTTGAAAAGACAATACTCAGCGTTTTCAAGTTGCTGACATTGCCAATCAACGCCCATTCTACTTTCAGGATCGTGGTTACCTAATACTGGTGCCCAAGGAATTTGGAAGCTATCCATTATATTTATAAGTGCTAAAAGTGAAGTTCCTTTATCGTCGTATTGACCATAAACAAGGTCGCCCGTAATTAAAATAAGGTCAGGTCTTGTAGCATTTACGGTTTCACGGAGGAACTTGAATAATCTTTCTTCCATTTTTTCGGGATTATAGTAACTACTAGTTCCAGTATCGCCAGGACGCGCTTGTTTTGCATCAATAATTTGCGTATCAGAAATTTGTAAAATAACAGGATTTCTACCCTCTTCAACCTCAACAATAAAGTCTGGGATTATCAACGGACTAATTACGGTAGCAACAGTTGCTGATTGCTCTGCAGTTACAATACCATCACCCTTGTTTAAGTCGTATTGATAGTAAACTACTAACGTGTATTGTTCACTTGGAATACCCTCAAACACTCTTTGTGTTAAATCAGTCAAAGAAGCAACTTCTTCGCCGTTTTCAGCAAACAACTTAATTGCAGTAATTTCACATACGTTTGAAACGTCTGTTACGTCTAACTCAAATGAGAAACTATCATCAGAAACTGGCGTGTAAGAAATGTCTATAGTAGGCTTTCTTATAGCCATAGTACGTTTTGTCTTTTTCTTCGTTTCAGGAACAGGACCATCACCTATATCATAGGTATACGTTACACTGAGAACATACTGCTCCCCACTGTAAAGGCCATCGAAAGATCTTGTAGACATATCTTCTGCAACAATCTTTTCCTTACCTAATATGAGTTCGATTGCAGTAATTTCACCAACGTTATAAGGGTCGTTTTCTTCAAACTCAAAACTTATTGTCGTCTCTGTAGAAGATACTGTAAAATCAAACGTAGGTGGAGTTGAAATTTGCACTTGAGATTGAGTTTCAGATTCTGTTTCAGACTCAATTTCAGATTCAACCTCAGACTCTTCAATAGATCCCGTCTCCAAACTCTCTGAAGAAAATACTTCTTCGCTTTGATAACTTTCAATGCTGTCATCAGATGAACTTGTACCCGTTACTGTACAACCAATTAAAGCTGTAAAAACGAGAGAAAACATCAAAAGTATGGTTACTAAAAACTTCTTTTTGCTCATAATTTCTCCTTATCAAAATTTATTTAAAATTTAATAATTTTAACCAATATCACTGCTGGACTCCTCTGGAGTTTCAACTTTATTTCCTAATAAAAATGTGTGTATTCTTGTAAAGGCTTCTTCTGTGAACGGATTTATAAAGCCTGCATTAGTTAAGTTGCCAGTAAAACCTTTATCTTCTTGATAGTTTTCTATAAGCGACTTATACATCAGCCTCGCTAGCGACCTACTTTCATCTGCCTCAATATAAAGGTTTATAGATGCTATACCCGACGTTGCATAACTAATGTAATATAATGGTTGCTCTGCAACTACTAATCTCCAATATCTATTGATATCGCTAACTATTGTATCTACAAACAATCTTCCACCATAATTCAAACAAATTTCGTTCATTTTTGCATCGAAATTATTTGCAGTATAATTAGTAACGTCGTTTGTATAGACAAAATATTCAAACTCATCTACTATCGTACTAACGACTGTAGTTGAAAGAATGCCAAATAGACTTGAAAGTTCTAACGCCGTATATGAAGTTGCTTTTAACTCGCTAGATAAATATTCTAAGAGCAACATTTCGTTGCATTGTGAATGGGTTTCTTTTAAATCCATTGAACCTGAGCCCATAGGAGAATGAAGCCCTGCATAATAATGACCTATCTCGTGTGCTACGGTAAATACGTCTTGATATTTTGGCCCAAAATAGCAAAAACGCTTATTGTAGGCTGGCATAGACGCAGTAAAAGCCATTTCTCTTGAATATTTACCATCGGCAAACAATACGTTTTTATTTACAAAAGCATGATTCAAATCATCCTTCATATCTGTATCTTCGTAGGAATTTAAGTACTTTTGCCAATAGTTAATTTCTGTTTTATTGTATGGATTTGTATTTATTGCGTTTAGATTGTCTTTCTCTGCTTTGCTAAGTTTTTCTTTCGCAACGTCCAAATCGCTATCTAGTTGGGAAATAATTGTAGGGAGTTTTTCGCCCACGTTTTTTCTAAAAGTTTGCAAATCACTACTAGAATAATCTCTTCCATATACATTTTCAGATGCGTATTCATAATAGTTTTTGTAACCATATTCCGTTGCAATTTGATTGTTTTTGTCTACAATTTGTTTATAGATAAGAACAGTATTTTCATTAAAGTTTTCATCATCTAAAATTCCAGCGTATTCAACTTGAAGAGCCGAAACCTCTTTTTCTAGTTTAGCAACCTTATCAGTGTACTGTAAAACTCTTGCTAATTCTTCTTCTGAAAGACTTTTTAAAAAACCGTCTTTGCCTTCTGCCTTGTAAATATCTTGTAACGTCTTCATATATTCGGCATATACGTCGTTATTAGAATTACTTGCAAAAAGATAATTGTCTTTGTACGTTTGACTTGAAGCATCACTTGAATATAAAATAAACGCAACGTTTGTTTGCGATACGATTTCATAATAAGAAACGTTAAAATTTGACCATGCAGTATTTGCCTCAGACGTCTTTTTGTCTATCGTATATTCCTTTGCCGATTTTAAATATGCCTTAGTTTGCTTAACGTAGTCTTCAGTTAAAGTATAAGCAGGCAAACCCTCAATTTCAGGTATTATTGGAACTATAATTACACCAAAGCAAGACGTGGAAAGAGATACTATTATAATTAACGATAATATCGTTAAAAGAAATTTTTTAATTGCCTTCATTGTTCCTCCTGTATGTATTATGAGCATAACTATGATTAAATTTTAATATAAAATATTAAACTTGTCAAGATATGTTTAAAATTATTTTAATTTTAACAAGTTTTATTATAAGATTGACAATTTTTTACAAACAATATATACTTTAGACATATATGGTAACGATATTTTTAGCAAAAACACCATCTAAAATTACAGGTGAAATATATTGCAAAGCGAGACTTAACGAAATTGCGTCTTGCACAAACGAAAAGGTAAAAAAACAAAAATTTTACGCTTGGGCATTGCTTGAAAAATGTGCAATTTCGCTTGGCTACGAACTTGATAAGTTGCATTTTTTTAAGCTTGATATCGGCAAATGGAAATGCGATAAGTTTGAATTTTCTTTGTCGCATAGTGACGATTTCGTTGCCGTTGCAATCAGCGATATACCAGTGGGTATAGACTTGCAAAAAGATACGAATATTAATTGCGACACTTTAGCGAAAAGAATTTTAACTGTCGGCGAAAATTTAGAGTATATCGAATTGGGCGAGGACAAAAAACAAAGATATTTACTTGAAAAATGGACACAAAAAGAAAGCATATATAAAATGCTTGAACTAAACGATTTGAAAATTAGCAAAATAAACTGTAGCAATTACCCAATAAATACAATCGAACTCATTTTAGACGGAGACACCTATTATTTAAGCTATGCACCTTTCGAAAAAGATACATGCGTAAACTTAATAAAAATTTAAAACCGACCTTGAAATAAGGTCGGTTTGTTTTATCTATACATAAATTTGTTTTATTTATACATAAAAATCTGCGCCTACAAAATAAGCAAT
>JAFVSF010000023.1 GCA_017503885.1 Clostridia bacterium | reverse complement strand
GTAAAAATATAGAAACTTCTATATAATAATATTATGGAAAACAGTTTTAGTGAAATTTTAAAAGATTTTTTAATTGAAAATAATTTAACGCAAGTGGAGTTTGCAAAAAAGATTGGAGTAAAGCAAAGTCAGGTGAGCGAATGGTTAAAAGGAAAGGCAAAGCCTGGGTATGATATATTAAAAAGTATGGCTCTTGCATTTAACGTTTCAGCAGACTATTTTTTAGGAATAATTGATAATTATTAAAAAAGTTGAGGTGCTTAGCCTCAACTTTTTAATATTAATAAAAGTATATTTTGATTTACGAGAATACACCGAAACCCTTAAAAGGGTAGTTTATGTGAAATATGTTCCTACGAGAATTTGCCGTTTCCCTAAAGGGAGTCCCTCGGCAAGAATAACGCTCGCTAATGCTCGCTTATTGCGAACTCTACGGGTTCTTTAAATCTCGTAGGGGTTACCGTAAAAACAAAAACACCACCCGAAATTGGGTGGTGTTTTGTTTTGGTGACCCCTACGAGAATCGAACTCGTGTTACCGCCGTGAAAGGGCGATGTCTTGACCGCTTGACCAAGGGGCCGTAATTCTTTATCAAGGGTAGTTGTGGTAGCGGCGGTCAGATTCGAACCAACGACCTGCCGGGTATGAACCGGCCGCTATAACCAGCTAAGCTACGCCGCCATATTATAAATTGTGCTTTCGGCAAATGATTACTCATCTGCCGAAGCGATTGGTTGCGGAGGTGGGATTTGAACCTCACGACCTCCGGGTTATGAGCCCGACGAGCTACCAAGCTGCTCTACTCCGCGACGAGTACATTCATGTCGAATGCTCATATATATTACAATATAATTATAAATTTGTCAACAGTTTGCGTGTATTTTTTTGAAAAATTTTTAGAAAATTTATATTTTTTCTTTATTGCTAAAAATATCGTGTTTTTCTTGTAAAAATCAAGAAATATTGCTATAATATTAGATATTAAAATCAAGGAGGGGCAAAATGCTTAATAAAAATTTATTCAATCGTGGCGACGTTGTTGCAGTGGCCCTTTCTGGTGGTAAAGATTCTGTTTGCTTATTTCATCTTTTACTTGCAAATGCTAAAGACCTTGGCATCACTGTAAAGGCTATAAACGTTGAACACGGTATTCGTGGCGAGCAGTCCAAAAGCGATAGTTTATTCGTTGAAAAACTTTGTAAGAGTCTGCAAGTGCCTTTAAAAACCTTTTCTTTTGACTGTATTAAATATTCAAAAGACAATGGAATGACGGTTGAAGAGGGTGCGAGGAAGTTTAGATATCAAAGTTTTTTGGGTTTAATTAATGAAGGATTTTGTGATAAGGTTGCAACGGCACACCATTTGTCTGATAACGTTGAGACTGTGCTTTTAAACCTCTTTAGAGGGGCTTCTCCTTCGGGAATTAAGGGGATACCAGAAATCGCTTACGAAGGTAAAATTATTCGTCCTATTTTACAAGCTACACGTGAGGAAATAGACGGTTACGTTGCTAATAAGAACTTAGAATACGTAGTTGATGAAAGTAATAAAAGTGATGACTATTCAAGGAATTTTTTACGCCTTAACGTTATTCCTAAGATTAAAGAGCGTTTTCCCGAAATGGAACGAGCAGTGGGTAGATTTGTCGGCGTGCTTTTAGAAGAAGATGAATTTATGTCCAAACTTGCGATTCAGGCAGTTGAAAAAAAAGATGGAGTAGTGTCGGTTTTAACTAGGCTAGATATCCCAGTTTTTGCAAGGGCTTGCGTTATTGCAATGAAAGAGTGTGGAATTGCAAAAGACTACGATAAAACGCATATAGACGGACTTTTGGCTTTAAAAACAGCTCCAAACGGCAAAAGAATTAGCCTTTTAAACGGTGTTGTAGGGGTTAAAGAATACGACCGTGTTGCCTTTTATAAAAAAGAAGACGTTGATTTTATTGAGACAAATTTTTTCTTGGGAGAAATTGGTTTTGGAAGAGATAAAATCGCAGTAGAGGTTTGTGAAGAAACCCCAAATTTAAAAGCCGTAAATAAAGGCGAACTTTATTTTGATTTAGATAAAATACCTGATGGTGCTGTTATTCGAACTAGGCGTAACGGCGACGTGTTTACTAAATTTGGTGGAGGGACAAAAAAACTTGGCGATTATATGACGGATAAAAAAATCCCGTTATTAAAAAGAGATAGTCTTCCATTGATTGTAAAGGATAACGTAGTATTAGTTATTTGTGGTAGGGAAATTTCTGAACTTGTTAAAATTGATAAAAATACAAGAAAGATTGCAAAAATTACTGTAAAATAGTTAAAAGTTCTTGCAACTGTGTAGGAAAAGTGGTAAAATTCTTTGAAAAGGAGAAAAGTATGTCAAAACATTTTATATTAATAACGTCTCCTCCAGCGTGTGGAAAAACAAGGCTAGCAAAGAGGCTCGCCACGGAACTTGAAAATGTAGTTTACCTTGATAAGGATACGCTTATCCCTCTTTCAAAGCAGATCTTTAAGGTTGCAGGCGAACCGTATAATCGTAGTTCAGAGTTTTTCCAAAACAATATTAGAGACTATGAGTACGACGTGATAATTGATTTGGGTATAGAGGCTATTAAATACGCTGACACTGTAATTATAAATGCTCCTTTTAGCAAAGAGGTTAGAAATAGCGACTTTATTGCTGATTTTAAAAACAGATTGGCAAAAGTTAGTGCAAAACTTTTGGTTGTGTGGATTTCTGCATCTCCAGAACTTTGTAAACGACGGATGTTTAAAAGAAACTCGGATAGAGATAAATGGAAAATTGAGAATTGGGAAGAATACGTAAAAGGTGTTAATTTTAATCCCCCAAATCTTAAAGAAGATGAGTTGTTTATACATAAAAACTCAACAGATGAAGAGGCAGATGAATATTTTTCAAAACTGCTTAAGTTTATCAAAAATAGCCATTAATCGACATATACGACCACTAATTACTAAAAAAGACTGCTGAAAAGCAGTCTTTTTTTAATATTTTTTTAATATTTTTTTAATATTTGACTTCTTTTAAAAGAAGTGCGTTTGGTGGAAGAGTTAATGCAGGATTATCAACTCTTTGTAATTTGCCCGTTAGCAAGTTGTCAAGTTGTGATAAACTTAATTTACCCTCGCCAATTTGAACTAACGTGCCAGCTAAAATTCTTACCATATTATATAAAAATCCATCTCCACAAATTTTAAAGATAAGTCTTTTTCCATCTTGAATAAGGTCGGCAGAATAAATTGTTCTAACAGTAGAAACGTCACTTTTGTCAACAGTTTTAAATGCGATAAAATCGTGCCTGCCTTCAATTGATTTGCAAGCGAGTTTCATTTGTTCAACGTCTACGTTAATAGGCAATTTGTAGTTCTTGGGGTTTAGTAGTGGTAATAGATGATTGGACAAATAAAAGCCGTATTCATAGGTTTTAGATAGTGCGTTATGCCTTGCGTGAAACGAAAGGTCAACCTCTTTAGAGGATATCGCTTGAATATCTTTAGGTAAGTATCTATTTAATTTAAAAGGCACTCTGTCTGTTGGGAGTTTTGTATCTACCGAAAAGTCAAAGAAGTAACTTTCGGCAGAAACGCCTGCATCTGTACGGCTACAACCATTTATCTTTACTTTTTGTTCAAAAACCTTTTCAATAGCATAGAGCAGTTTACTTTCAATCGACGTGCCCGTAGAAACGTTTTGAAAGCCAGCATAGTTTTTGCCGTTGTATTGAATTTCAACTAAAAATTTTCGCATAATAGCACCTATCAAAAGAGGAATTGAAAAATCAATTCCTCAAAATTTAAAGTATTATTGCAGTTTGAATAAATCTCTTTGCCGAGTCGAGTGCTTTTTCGCACTGATATTTCGTTGAGTATTTAGCACTTTGCAAGATAGTCCTTTTAGAAGGGGAAAGAACTTTATAAAAGTGTTTTCCGTCTTTATCCGTGATGATTGCAACACTGTCGTTTAAGAGGTAAGTTTTAACGTTATCAATGCAAGATTTTACACCTTTTGTGCTTGTGTAACTTGGCGTTGTAAGAAGTTTTCCTCCATTTGAAGCGAAAAGCGTAGCGTGATATTTGCCGTCTAATTCCTCGATTTTCCACTTTCCAGAATATTTGCTTTCCGCTGGGATGTTGCTTTTAGGACTTTCAATTTTGTTTTCGGTAGGCTTAAACTTTTTTACTAAGCGAGTTATCGGTTTGTGATGTTTTACCACCTTAACAGTTTGTTGTGTTTGAGTTTCCGTAATAGGCTCTACCGTTTTAGGGGTAGAGGGGGTTTCATCATTATCACGGTAATTTGTTATTTCGGGTTGAGTATTTGTGATAACAATTTCCGGTTGTACGTCGTGTGAAGAAATTTCGATCTCTGGACTACAACTAGTTTCCGTAATGACGTCAATAGGCTCGCTTGTCGTTGTCTCTTTATTGGTATTAGATTCCTCCACGTCGTTATTTGTAGGGGAGTTTTCTGCGTCTGCTCGTATATCCTCGTCGTTAGTTGAAGCAACTTCTTCTATATAGTCGTCGTTATCAATGTTAAGATAATCTAAAAACGCCTCGACAAAAACTACGTCTTCTTCTGGGAGTGTTTCCATATCTAAAACTTCTATAGTAGGCTCTTCATAAACGTGTTCTTGAGTGTCTTTTATAATTGTTTCCTCTGCAATAACAGGAGTGAACACAGCGTCGTTGCTAATGTCTGCAATTATTATGTTTACGTCGTCCGGCTTGTCGCCAGAAGTAAAAGAAGCCTCTGTAACAGGAGTGTATTTAACAGACTTGGTGTTTTTTGACTTTGCCCTTTCTTTTTGTAGAGTTCTTACGTTTTCTACTGCTAAAGTCTTATTTTTCTCTGCTAAAATTCTACGGTCTTTAGCGGATTCGTATGCAATTTTCGCCTTTTTAAGGTTTTCTATTGCAATGTCTTCGTTTTCTTTATCGGTTTGTTTTTTATTTCTAGTATATTCGTCTATCATTGCTTTTGCGTCGGCAATAGTGAGTTTGTGTCTGCCACTTCTATTCATCATAGCAAGCTTTAATTTTAAATGCTTTTTAGTGCTTGAAAGATGATTAATTTTTGAAGTTAGTTCTTTGACTTTGCTTTCGCAATTTAAGGTTAAATTCTTAACGTCTAAGTCCAACTGGGCTTTTCTCTTTTCCATATCAATAGTTTTCCAGTAAATATCGTTATGGTAAGAGCGTTGTTGGGATATTAACTCGCATATAAGAAGTTTAGCACTGTCTATCTTGTCTTTTTTCATTGTTTTAAGCAAGCCTTTTTGAGTTTGCTCCAAAACTTGTAAAAGTATTGCTTGATTTTCAGCCAAATCCTCGATTTGATGTTTCTTATTGTCAATAAAAAGATTGTCTTGTTCAAGAGCACTTCTTTCTAATTCATTTAAGTTGAAAATATCGTCTTCTAGTTGCTTTTTTGTAATTCTTATTTCAAGGTTGAGGGTTGAAATTTCCTCTGAAATTTGGAAGATTCGGTCACGAGTTAGGTCGTACTCTTGTTGTCTTTTTAAAGTTCTTTTTAACTTGTTTAATTTTCGTTTAGAAGGGTTTATGAAGGCGATAATAGTGTAGACAAAAAGAGAAAACGCTAAAACGCCAATTATGGACAACGTTACCCACGCCATAATTTCAGAGCCGAGATGTGATTTTAAAAAACTAAATAAATCACTAAAATATGTGTCGATTTTCAATTCGCCATCGGCTTTTAAACTGAATAAATTGTGCAAGAGCATGTCCCCGTCTCCAAAAACTTTTATTATAAGATATTTTATAATAAAAAGCTGTTAAAGTCAACCGAAAAATTATAATATCAAAGGTTATTTGATAAAATTAATTTGCTTTTTTTACAAATTGTGATACAATTAAAAAGAGAGTAAAAAATCAACTGAAAAGATGTTTTAAATTTATGTATTTAAAGAGGTTTGTATGAGCAAGATTTATAAGGTAGCAATAATCGGTGGAGGATTTTCTGGATTAATTTGTGCAGAAAAATTATCTGCTATTTTAGGTGGAGACAACGTGTTGCTATTTGAAAAAAATGATAGGGTTGGTAAAAAAATTCTTGCAACCGGTAATGGTAGAGGTAATATTTCAAACGTCAATTTATCAGTTGATAACTATCATTCAATAAGTGGTGCTAGCGTAGGATATGCGATAGAAAAGTATGGCAATAAGTCGATTATTGGCTATTTTAATGGGTTGGGAGTAGATTGTTCAGTAGAAGATAAAAAGATATACCCATCCTCTTTTCAAGCAAATTCTATTTTAGATATGTTAAGGCTTAGGCTGGAATATTTAAAAACTGACGTTAAGGTTGGATATAAGGTCGAGTCGGTTTTGTCAAACGGCAAACATTACGTCGTTAAGGCAAACGGAGAGTCTTTTTTAGCAAGCAAAGTTATTTTTGCTTGTGGAGGGAAAGCAGGCAAGCAGTACGGTACTGACGGAACGTCTTATGCTGTTTTACAAAAACTAGGACACACTGTTACACCTTTATATCCCTCGCTTGTGCAAGTTAAAACCGATACAACAAAAATAAAAGGTTTAAAGGGCTTGAAAAGTCAAGTAGTTGCATCGCTTATTGTAGATGGCAAGGCGGTAAAAAGTTTTGCAGGTGACGTTTTGTTTACCAATTATGGCGTTAGTGGTAACGCAATTTTCTATCTTTCAGCATATATTCCACAAAATAAAAAGAGCAAGATATCGCTATCGTTTTTGCCAGATAAGACAGAAGACGATATTTGCGAATTTTTGAAGTTTAAGTTTAAAAATATTCATTATCTTGGCGTAGAAGATGCTTTAACTGGTGTCATAAATAAACTTATAGGTAGGGCAATAGTAAAAACGTGTGAAAATGTCAGAGCAAACGATAACGGGGCAAGAATCATTGCTAGTGCAGTTAAAAATTTCACTCTCGACGTTGTTGGAACTTTAAGTTTTGACTATGCACAAGTTACTAAAGGTGGAATACCGTTTAATGAAATCGATTCAAAGTCAATGCAAAGCAAGAAGAGTAAAGGCGTTTACGTGGTTGGAGAAATGCTTGACGTTGACGGCGACTGTGGTGGTTACAATTTGCAGTGGGCATATTCTAGTGCAATGGTTGCGTGCGATGGGGTTTTAGAATATGAAAATAGATAATCTTAAGTTGCCGATAGGAAAAAGCGAAGAAGAACTTTTTTATTTGGCATTGAAAAAGAGTGGACTAAAAAAACAGTCGGTAAAGCACTTTAAAATATTAAAAAAATCTTTAGATGCTAGAGATAAAAACGATATAAAGTATGTCTATTCAGTTGAAATTTCCGATAAAGAGTATAGCAAAGTAGTTTTTAATCTGCCTATTGTAAATACACCAAAGAAAGTAGGTGTGGTAGGCTTTGGTCCTTGTGGAATATTTTGTGCACTCTATCTTGCACGAGCAGGTTTAAAACCCATTGTTTTTGAGAGGGGTAAAAACGTAGAAGAAAGACAAAAGTCGGTCAATAAGTTGATTAGCGAGCGTATTTTAGATGAAAATTCTAATATTCAGTTCGGCGAAGGTGGTGCTGGAACGTTTTCTGACGGTAAACTAAACACCGGTGTTTCTAGTCCGTATATTAAGACGGTTTTAAAAGATTTCGTAAGGTTTGGTGCACCTGAAGAGATTGAATATCTTGCAAAGCCACATATAGGTAGCGACAATCTTCCAAAAGTTGTGTCTGCAATGAGGGAAGAGATTATAAGGCTAGGTGGAGAGGTTAGATTTAATTCTAAAGTTAGCGACGTTATAATTGACGGTGGCAAAGCAAGAGGAGTAAAGGTCAATGGGGAAATTGTTGACGTAGACGACTTGGTAATTGCCGTTGGGCACAGTGCGAGAGATACTTTTTATATGTTAAAGGGAAAGGGCTTTGAGATGCAGAGAAAAGCCTTTGCCGTAGGCGTTAGAATAGAGCATTTGCGACGTGATATAAACCTTTGTCAATATGGAAGTAAATTTGCAGACAAATTACCATCTGCAGATTATTCGCTTTCTAGCAAAAAAGCAGGGCGAGGTGTATTTACTTTTTGTATGTGTCCTGGGGGTTTTGTTATGCCGTCTGCCTCTGAAGAAGGTGGTGTTGTAACAAACGGTATGAGCAATTTTTTGCGTGATGGCGAAAATTCCAATAGTGCAGTTTTATGTGAAATTTACCCCGAAGATTTTAAAGAGGGAGTGCTTGGTGGTGTAGAACTTCAAAGAGAACTTGAAAGGCTTGCTTTTACAAGCGTTGGAAGTAACTATAACGCCCCTGTTCAAACCTTTAAAGATTTTTGTATTGGTGGTGCAAATACTCCATTTTCTACTGTAAAACCGACCTATAGCGTGGGTTATGAGCGATTTGACCTCAATAAGATATTACCAAACTACGTATCGGAAAGTTTAAAAATCGGTATAGAAGATATTGGTAGGAAGTTAAAGTGTTTTTCTTCGCCTAATGCAGTTTTAACGGGTGTTGAAACGAGGTCTTCAAGCCCTGTTAGAGTGGTTAGGGGCGAGGATGGAACAGCCTCGATAGCAACCAACGTCTATCCAGCAGGAGAGGGTTGTGGCTATGCAGGTGGAATTATGAGTGCGTCTGTAGACGGTATAAAAACAGCGTTCAAAATAATTCAAAAATACACGGGAGTAGTTCCTGGTTACGAAAAATAAATATCAAGTAAAGCGTCGTTTATTCAAATTTGGTTGAAACGACGCTTATTTTTTACAAAATTAGCGAATTTGCACGAAAAAAACTTTACAAAAAAATAATATTATAATATAATATTAGAGTATGTTAAGCGTGAAAGTGTTTTTTCAGTCCACAGCAGGTGGAGTTGAGTACAAAAAAATATACGATGGCAAAATGCAAGTCGCAGAAGGCAAGATAACTGTTTATTACGACGAACTCGACGATAACGGTGTTACCAAAACAGAGGTTTGCGTTATAGACGACGATTTTGTAACTATAAAACGCAGTGGGCAGTTTTCTAACTATTTAGAGTTTAAAAGCGGCTACTCATACGTTGGCGAATACTTGACGCCTTATGGTAAAATTCCAGTAGAGGCATTTACCAAAAGTTTGATTATCAAAAACGATAGGGGAGTTTTGCAAATTTTAGCAAAATATAAATCTTCGCTTATGGGTGAAGAAAGTGAAAACCAATTTACAATGCGAGTAGGGAGGGCAAAATGAGAATAACGTATCTTGGGCATGCGTGCTTTTTAATAGAAGGTAAGCAAAAATCCGTGGTAACCGACCCGTTCAAGGATATAGGCTATGATTTAAAGCGTGTTAAAGCAGATTATTGCACGATTTCGCACTCGCATTTCGATCATAACAATATAGACGGAGTAGATGCGACGACCATTATAGATAAGTCTCATCCCGAATTTTTAGCGATAGACACTTATCACGACGAGCGTTTGGGATCGTTAAGGGGTAAAAATACAGTATTCAAATTTATGATAGACGGTATTTCTTTTTGTCATCTTGGAGATTTGGGCGAATTTTTTTCTCAAGATTTAGTTGAAGAAATTGGTGAAGTGGACGTTTTATTTATCCCTGTCGGTGGTAAATACACTATTGATGGAAAAGAGGCTGTAAAATACGCCAACGCAATTTCTGCAAAAATTACTGTGCCAATGCACTATTTAACGCCAAGCAGTCAAATAGACGTGAGCGATGCGAGCGTCTTTTTAAAGAGGATGGCAGGCGTAGAGCACGTTGATAATTCAATAGAAATAGACGATTATTTAGATCGAGAAGAGAGAAGTGTTCTCGTTTTTAATACGGACGATTTATAAGAGGGGATTATGGAAAGATATACCGAAGAAAAATTAAATAAAATGAGCGTTCATACGTTAAGGGTTATTTTACGTTCGGAATTTAACGGTGTTCCTGGAGTTTGCAATAAAAACGAGTTAATTAGCCAAATTTTAGATATTCAGGCAGGGGCGAGTGCTCCACCACGCAGTACTAAAGGAAGAAAGCCTTTGGGAGAATTTATTACTCCATTAAGGGAGGAAATAAGTTTTTCTGACGTTGATGAAGACGAAGAATTAGTAAAAAAAGGTGTTTTTGAACTTAACGCAGACGGATTCGGCTTTGTTAGGGTTAATAAACTCGATGGGTTC
>JAFVSF010000022.1 GCA_017503885.1 Clostridia bacterium | reverse complement strand
TATTTAGCCTAACTCTTACAAAGTGAGATTTAAAGGTGGAGAAACAAGGTAGGCTAGGCTCACAAAGAATTTGGGGGTGGGATAGACCTTGTTGGTCATCCCAGTCACAAATACTTTGTAGAAACGACGCATACCGACGTTTATACGCCTTTAAATATCAGTCACGAGTTGTGATAGAGCCTTTCTTTATTTAAAATCTCTTCGAGTTTTCGCATATCCGTGCTCCACTCGGAAACTAAATTTCTACGCCGATGCTCCTCGTTTGCCTTGCCAAGTTCACGAATGTAATCGGCAAAACTACACTTGTTTACCTTGCAAAAATGTGCTATAGCCTTGTCTTCATCGCCCATAAGTTGGGTTCTTCCAATGTGTATAACCGAGTGGCAAGAGTGACAAATTGCTATTACGTCTTCTAGCGTTTGCACGCCATTTTCCTCATCGTACGACCACCTTTCGTGTGCTTCTAATCTAGTAGCCTTTCTGCCACAAATCATACACCTACCGTTTGCCCTACTATATGCGTCTTTTCTAACCACGTCCCACGCCTTTGGCTTTAAACACGACCTTAAATTAGAGTGCCAACACCCGTCTGGGACTATTTCAAATTTTAATTTATATTCAGGCAACGTTAAGCCTCCTTCCCATAAGCATATAACTTAAATAGTAGGCAAGCCCACCCAAAGAGCCTATAACAACTATATAAATCCAAATTAAAAGGTGCACAAACACGTCTAAACGTACTAATGGACTTAATAAGATTACAACCAATAATATAGTTAAGGTTACCACTTCAACGAAGAAAGTAAAACCAACTAAAAAAGATGATATTCTGCGTTTTAACTTGTGTGAAAGTGCATTTGCAAGCACCACTCCACACTGACCTTGCGCAACGCCGGAAGCAAATGTAACCAAGCCTAAAACTCCAACTTCTACCAAAGCAATTATGAGTTCTGCCTCAACTTCAACGTACTCAAATTCTATTAATATCTCTGCGAAATTAAACACTCCACTTGTCATAGTCATAAACACGTAAGAAGCGATTGCCCCTGCAAAAATTATTACGTGCCAAACGAATAAAGATAGGTATCTAGCTCCCGTTTGAGTGCTACTTTTGGCTGGCAACGTGTAGGTTAGATACGCCTCATCCGTTGCTATAGCCTTGTTAAAAGCCGAATAAACTACTACGATTTCAAAAGCTGTTAAAATGCTCACAGCCATTGCTAAAAACATTGCTAAAGTGTTAAAAATTGAAAAAAGCGTGTTATATTTTGATAATTCTGGCGAGTCCGTTTCTATCAATTCCATTATTTTTTGAGAAAACCCGTCACACAAATTTTCAAAAAGCCCTGCTAAAATTCCCGATGCTACGCTAATGCAAAGCATTGCTATAACCGTTTTAAAAGGACGCATAAAAGCGTGTTTGAATATTTTTAAAAACATCTAAACACCTCCCTAAACTCTTCATCTATAGTCTTGCCCTTTTCGTGCAAATCTTTAGCACTTCCGTAGGATATGAGTTTACTTCCGTTTATAAAAACGTACTCGTCTAAAATCTCCTCGATATCTCTTATAAGATGGGTAGAAATTACTATAGTCGAGCCTTCGTTTACCCTTGTTAAAATGGTTTTTATGATAAATTCTCTTGCAGCAGGATCTACGCCACCTATCGGCTCGTCTAAAAGATACACTTTAGCCTTTCTCGCCATAACTGAAATGAGTTGTATTTTCTCTTTTGTGCCTTTTGATAAGGTTTTAAGCCTTACGTCTTTATCTACGTTTAAAGATGCCAAAAGGTCATACGCCCTTTTTTCGTCGAAATCTTCGTAAAACTCATTAAAAAGGTCAAACACCTCTTTTGCCGTCATACTCATATCAAGATAAGTTCTTTCTGGCAAATACGAAACGTCTGTTTTGGTTTGAACACCTATCTCGTTGCCATGAATTTTCACCTCGCCCTTAAAGGTCAAAAGCCCTGTTAGACACTTAAAAAGCGTAGACTTCCCGCTTCCGTTTGGTCCTAAAAGCCCTACTATTTTTCCTCCCTCAATCGAAATATTAACGTTGTCTAACGCCGTTACGTTGCCGTATTTTTTAGTTAAACCATTAATCTCTATTGCGTATGCCATAAACCCTCCTTAAAAAAGTTCTACAACTGCTCTAAACGATTCTTTTTCGTTAGAAAAGCCCCTTATAAGTCGTTTATTGCCCTCTTTTTTTACATATAGGGTAAATTCGCCGACTTGCATTTCGTTTATATAATTTATCTCAAACGACTTTATGCACTCTTCTTTTTCAAGTTTTAAAGCGTCTAAAATAAAGTCGTTATATTTAACGTTGTTTACGTGTCCGTTATGGTCTAGGCAAGAATGCCCTGCATAGCCTTTAAAGACTTCAGCATCTTCTACTGCAAAGTCGGGCAATTTTTTAAGCCCCTCTTGGTAGATAATCTCGCCGTAGTGTTCGCCCTCTGGATAAACTGCATTACCTACTGCAATACGTCTTGTTTGCATATTTATAACGCACCACTTTGAAGAGGCTTTAACAAGCCTTTCCCCATCTAAACTCTCTATGCAATAATCTCTATCGTAATCTACTCTACCTGCCTTGTGTGGCCAAGTTTTTACTATTACGTTTTCCGTTCCAAAGTTCACTCTTTTTACTACGTCGTAACGCATGCGAAGAAGCACCCAAACGGAGTCTTTTTTTAAAAGGTCGGTATAACCAATATTAAGTTTTGATGCGTGTTCAGATGCAACGCTTTGAAACATATCTAATATTGCATTAGGTCTTAAATTGTCGCTATAATCAAAGTCTGAAACTCTTAATTGATAATTTTTTTCGTATAATAACATTTTATTACCTTTTATTGATTTAAATTTGCAAACCCTTACAAAGTGAAATTAAAGGTGGAGAAACAAGGCAGGCTAGGCTCACTTTAAGAGACAAGGCACAATAGACCTTTGTGGTCAGCAACTTGAAGTTGCATCCCATTGTTTTCTCTACCCTTATCAAGTGAGATTTAAAGGGGGAGAAACAAGGTAGGCTAGGCTCACAAAGAATTTGGGGGTGGGATAGCCCTTGTCGGTCAGCACCTTGAAG
>JAFVSF010000021.1 GCA_017503885.1 Clostridia bacterium | reverse complement strand
TACGTATAAGTTTGATAAAGAAATTACTCTTACGGCAACTACAAATGCAGGTTATACTTTCCTTGGTTGGTACGAGGGAGAAGACCTTGTATGCGAAAGTGAAGAGTTTACTTTTAACGTAGAAAAAGGCGCTACCTATACGGCAACCTGGTTTACGCATACCGATACAGAGTATAAAGTAGAGTATTATTTACAAAACGTTGAAGATGATAATTATACTTTAGACCATACTGACACTTTACGTGGCACAACCGATACGTTGGCAACTGCCGAAATTAAAACGTTTGAGCATTTTACTTATAATGCAAGCCAAAGCACAACAAGTGACAATATAAATGGCGACGGCAGTAGAGTTTTAGTGGTTAAATATACACGTGATAAATATTTGATATCGGCAGAAATGAAAAACGGCTCAGTTTCAAATGACGGATATCATAAATACCAAAAAGAGGTCACTGTTACTGCAACACCTAATTTAGGGTATGATTTTATTGGCTGGTATAAAGGGGAAGAATTGATTTATACAGATTTAACTTATATGTTCACGATAGAGTTTGACGTTGTAGCAAAATTTGAACTAAAAGAAGAAGGTCTGTCCAATTTCAATTTTACGTCAACTACTACAAGTTGCACTATAACGGGCGTAAAGGACAAAACTGTAACAGAAATTTCCGTACCCGATTGCGTTACAAACATAAGTAGTGGGGCGTTTAGCGGTTGTTCAAATCTTCAAAGCATAACCCTTCCGTATGTTGGCGGTAGCAAAACCGCAACTACTGCCTCTTCTTCAACATTGTTTGGATATATCTTTGGGGAATATAGCTATACGGGTAGCAATTTGGCGGAACAATTTTATGAAAGTGGTTCTTATGTAACGTATTATATCCCATCAAGCCTCACTTCGGTTACAATAACAGGTGGTAATATTTTCTACGGTGCGTTCTATAACTTAGGCAGTTTAACAAGCGTAGAAATCCCTGATAGCGTAACTACAATAGGAGATTATGCGTTCTATAATTGCTCTAGTTTAACAAGCCAAGAAATATGGGGTAGCGTAACTACAATAGGAGATGGGGCGTTCGCTTCTTGCGACAGCTTAACAAGCGTAGTAATAGGGGGTAGCGTAACTACAATAGGAGAGGAAGCGTTCTATTATTGCACTAGTTTGACAAGCGTAGAAATGGGGACAAGCGTAACTACAATAGGAGAAGAAGCGTTCTATTCTTGCTCTAGTTTAACAAGCGTAAAAATACCAGATAGCGTAACTACAATAGGAGAAGAAGCGTTCTATTCTTGCTCTAGATTAAAAAGCGTATATTATAATGGGGACGTAGAGGGTTGGTGCAATATAACGTTTAGTGACAATTTTTCAAATCCATTATATTATGCAAAGAATTTATATATAGGTGGCGAGCTTGTAACCGAGTTGGTTATACCAAATAGTGTTACAAAAATTAAAGATTATGTGTTCTATAATTGCGATAGTTTAACAAGCGTAGAAATAGGGGGTAGCGTAACTACAATAGGATATTGTGCGTTCTATTTTTGCGACAGTTTAACAAGCATAGAGGTAAGTGAAAATAATACAGTATATAAATCAATAGACGGCAATTTATACAGTAAAGACGGAACAACCTTAATACAATATGCAATCGGTAAAACTGATGCACAATTTGTAATCCCCGATAGCGTAACTACAATAGGATATGGGGCGTTCGCTTCTTGCGACAGTTTAACAAGCGTAGAAATAGGGGGTAGCGTAACTGAAATAGCAGGATTGGCGTTCTATGAATGCTACAGCTTAACAAGCGTAGAAATAGGGGGTAGCGTAACTGAAATAGGATGGAGTGCGTTCGCTTATTGCAGATATTTAACAAGCGTAGTAATCCCAGATAGCACAACTAAAATAGAAGCATATGCGTTCTATGATTGCAGATATTTAACAAGCGTAACGTTTAAAGATACTTCAACTTGGTATTATACGTCAAGTACTTTAAATACAGGTGGCACTAGTATAAACGTAACAAACCCAACGAAAAACGTAACTTATTTAAGATCAACTTATTGTTACTATTTTTGGTATAAAGAGTAAAATCTAAATAGGGGGCAGGTTTTCCCGCCCCCAACAAAATATAAATTTTATTATATAACAAAGGAGGAAAATAATGATAAAATATAGTAGATATGTGAATCCTGTAAAGACAAAAGACTCTTATGATGTTGCCTTATGTATTCAGTCTATAGAAAATATTGATTCAACTATATTAGAGGGGATAGAGGAAACTATAATAAGTAAAATGACTGTTGAAGGAGCTTTAAAAGGGAACATTCAAAACAATCAGATAATTCTTATAGACTCAAACGGCAAAGAACGTCGGTTCTATGCGTGTTTTATTTTAACTTATGATAACAAGTATTCGCAAGTCCTCGCTGCCGATATTATTTCAGTTGTTGAAATAAGATAATTTTTTGATAATAGGTATTTGGCTATATGAAAAACAAAAACAAAGGTAGGAAAGCAAGAAAAAATATCTATAATAATGTTGACTTCTTGACTAATACAACATATTGCGAACTACAACTACTTTATGCAAAAAAGGAAATCAATAAAAAAACATTTGCCAAGAAGATTTTAATTTTTTGGAAAAAAGCGAAAAAGAATTTTGAGCATTTGTGTTTGGATTATGGTTCTTTTAGATATTGTTTTGATTTGTGTATGGATGAAATTATGCAAAGAGTAAGGTGTAAAAACAGATATCGTGATTTTTTTGAATATTATCAAATTATTAAGGCAACAAAAAGTTGAATAATTTTAGTTTTTAGCAAATGAAAAATTATATTTATCAACCGTATATAATAAAAAGGAAAAGTAGAATTTTACAATAGTAAAATTTTGCCAGAATATCAAAACGAAGAAATTATGGTTTAGGTTGTTGCGTAAATTACTTGGGGTGGTTTTATGCCACCTCATCCGTCACTGACGTGCCACCTTCCCCTCAAGGGGAAGGCTTTTAGGTAAAGGCATAAAAGAAAGGAGCACCTCATCCGTCACTAACGTGCCACCTTCCCCTTATGGGGAAGGCTTTTAGATAAAGGTTATAAAAGAAAGGAGCACCTTATCCGTCACTGACGTGCCACCTTCCCCTTAAGGGGAAGGCTTTTAGATAAAGGTTATAAAAGAAAGGAGCACCTCATCCGTCACTAACGTGCCACCTTCCCCTCAAGGGGAAGGCTTTTATAATTTAAGCAAAAAAACGGCTTTGCATTTTGCAAAGCCGTATATTTATGATTTTTATATAATAAGTTTATGGTTTTAATATAATTTAAAAGATAACCTCTTCTATAACCCCACCGCCAAGGCATTTTTCTTCGTCATAGAAAACGCAGTATTGACCTTCGGTTATAGCACGCTGTTTTTCAAAAAATTCAACCTCTATTTTGCCGCCTTTTATATGTACGGTTACCTTTTGGTCGTCTTGACGGTATCTAAATTTAGCATAGCACTCAAAGTCTTTTTGGCTAGGCTCACAAGGTATCCAGTTGCAAGAGTGCATAACTAAACCTTTAGAATAAAGCCTGTCTTCAGCACCGTGTGCAACGTATAAAATATTGTTCTTTAGGTCCTTTTCAATAACGAACCATCTACCTGCGTCGCCCTTTTGACCACCAATATCAAGCCCACGGCGTTGACCTATGGTGTAGTACATAAGCCCGAAATGTTTGCCGAGAACTCTTCCGTCATAGGTGCGAATTTCACCCTCTTTTGCAGGAATGTAGTTCATTAAAAACTGACGGAAATTTCTCTCCCCAATAAAGCAAATGCCCGTGCTGTCCTTTTTCTCGGCAGTGGCAAGGCCGTATTCTTCGGCAATGCGTCTAACCTCTGGCTTGGGTATATCTGCTAACGGGAAAAGCACGTTTTCTAGTTGCTTTTGCGAAAGTTGGTTTAAAAAGTAGGTTTGGTCTTTATTTTTGTCCTTTGCTTTTAAAAGGTAATGTGTATCTCCGTCGTGGCGAATTCCACAGTAATGCCCTGTTGCAATATAGTCTGCACCGAGCCTTAATGCGTACTCTTTAAAAGGACCAAACTTAATTTCTCTATTACACAAAACGTCTGGGTTAGGGGTTCTGCCGTTTTTATATTCTTCTAAAAAGTAAGAAAAAACCCTATCCATATACTCTTTGGCAAAGTTTACGCCGTAGTAAGGTATATCAAGTAGAGAACAAACACGTCTAACGTCGGCATAATCGTCTTCTGCCGTGCAGTTGCCGTCTATATCGTCCTCTTCCCAGTTTTTCATAAAAAGACCTATTACGTTGTAGCCTTGCTGTTTAAGTAAAAGGGCGGCAACCGAACTGTCTACGCCACCACTCATACCAACGACTACCGTTTTTGCCATAAGTTTTCCTCCAAACGATAAGGGCTATTTGCCCTATTTGTTACATTTTAGCATACGTCGACAAAAAAAGCAAAGTAATCGCTTTAAAAAAGCAAAAATCTTGACAAAAATGAGATAAATAGTTTATAATACAAGAAGTTGAAAACTTGCTTGCAAGGGTTTGGAACTTCGCCGTGTTTCAAACTTGAAGTGTAAAAACAAGAGTTTTTACAGCAAAACGATAGTTTTGCAAAGATTTTGCAAATAGCAAAAGATTTAACTTTCTATAGTTTATACTTAATAAAAACCGAAAGGAGTTTTTGAAAAATGGCTGAAGAAATTTTACACGAAGATTTTAATGAAGAAGATTTTACGGTAACTTTAGTAACCGACCAAGGCGAAGAAGTTGATTTTGACGTTATAGCGTCGATTACTTTAAACGAAAAACTTTATTTTATTATGCAACCAGTTGAACTTTTAGAGGATATGACGGAAGAAGACTGTCTCGTTTTTGAGGTTACACCAGTAAACGAAGAAGAGGACAAATTTGATATCGTTACCGACGATAAGATTATCGACGCAGTTTTTGCTGAATACGAAAAACTTTTAACCGAAGAAGAATAATTTAATTAGTAAAATCTGACATAAGCCTTTTTCAAAGGCTTGTTTTATGCACTCGTAGTCTAATTGGATAAAACAGAGCCCTCCGACGGCTCCGTTCCGAGTTCGAGCCCCGGCGAGTGCACCAAAAGCCATTTAGCCACTAGGCAAAATGGCTTTTAAAATAAATTTGCAGTTTGGTATAATATGAAAAAACTTTTAATTACTGGCTTCGAGCCTTTTGGTGGGCAAAATATAAACCCATCGTGGCAAAGCGTTTTGGCACTAGAAAATCAAATAGGCGATTGTCAATTAACCAAGTTAGAAATCCCCACGGCGTTCAAGCGTGGGGCAGACTGCGTTTTAAAAAAAGCCAAAGAAATTAACCCCGACGTTATAATTTGCGTAGGGCAAGCAGGTGGAAGAAACGCCGTTACCTTAGAGGTTGTCGCCATTAACCTTATGGATGCTAATATTCCCGATAACCTAGGCTATAAGCCGATTAATACCCCTATTTTAGAGGACGGAGAGAACGCTTATTTTTCAAATTTGCCAATAAGAGAAATGGTAGAGGCGATAAACAGAGAGGGTGTACCGTCAAAACTTTCTTATTCCGCAGGGGCTTTTGTTTGCAACGAGGTTTTATACACTCTTTTGCATGAGTATAACGGCACGTGTGTTAAAGTTGGGTTTATTCACGTACCTTTTTTACCCGAGCAAACCGACGGCACAATGCCAAGTTTAGAAAAAGAGCAAATAGTAAGGGCTTTAGCATCAGCGATTAAAGTTTTATAGGCTAAAAGCGTTTAAGGATATATTCTTATAAAAAATGCGAGGCGAAATTATTTCGCCTCGCATAAGTTTTTATTGAGTAAAATTTTAATATTTAATTTTTGGGTTAGAAATCTTATAAAACAGATAAGAAATTCCTATTGCAATTTCGGTGTAAATTATAGCGTACATACTTGCAAAAATTGGGTAAGGGAACGCCTTTTTTACGTGAGAGAGTATTGGCATATCCAAGTCCATACCCTTGCTTATAAAGTACATATTTACTTGTTGAGAAGTAAGCATAGGTATCGCAAAGTTTAAAATTTCTGCAATTATAAAGAAGAATAGAAATACTCCAAACGCACCTAAAAACATTTTTATAGATAGGTTTTTAGCATAAGTTCTAAGGGCTATTACACCAACTATAACCATAAGTACGTGGTGGAGCATAGATTGAATGCAAACGCCTAAATAGTTTGAGTATACCGTGCTAGGAATCATAAGAACGGTAAGCCCTGCAAATAAACAGTAAGTACCATTGTAAACCGAAAGCCAGTCGTAAAGTTTGCCCTTGCCAAGTATTGCACATAAAGTAAACGTGTAAATAGGTGTTGAGCAGAACTGCATAGGGAAGTAATACCACTGATATTTAAACTCGCCCGTTTGGTTATAACTTAAAATATATTGCTTGTAAACCTCGCCTACAATCATTATAACGGCTGTAATGATATACGAAATTCTAAGCAGTTTTTTATCGTAAAATTTTAAGGCTAAAAGTATGGCTAGTGCCGTGCCAACGAGCCAGCATATATGAAAAAGCCCAAAGGCATTGGGCTTTTCTTCTACTAATAAGCCTAATTTTCCTATTAAATCAAGCATGTTTTCTGCCGTCATCTAAACAAACCTCACAAATAATTACGCTTATAATTATAAACAAAATTAAAAATTTGTCAATTGTAATGGGGCTATTTAGCGTCAACAAAAAAACATTGCAAATATTTATTAAAAGTATTGTAAAATATTTTGTAAAATGTTACAATATGTAAGTAAATTCTATTAAGGAGAAACGGTATGGATTACGTTACTAGTTTTGAAAAAAGAGCTTTTGGACTTTTCGTTCATTTTGGTTTGTATAGCACGTTGGCAAAGGGAGAATGGGCAAAAGCAGTGCATGGGATTGCCGATAGTGAGTACGACAAGTTAGTAAGCAAATTTAAAGTTAAAAAGTCTTGGGCTAAAGACCTTGTTAAGTTGGCAAAAAAAGCAGGTTGTAAATATATTACTTTGACAACTCGCCACCACGACGGTTTTTCTCTTTTTGACACAAAGGGTTTAAATGAGTATGATGCTCCTCATTCTCCATGTGGCAGAGATTTGGTAAGAGAGTTTGTAGACGCTTGCAACGAGGCAAATATTCTTCCAATGTTTTATCATACGTTGCTTGACTGGAAGCATCCAGACTATAACACGAATTTCCCTTCGTACATAGACTACCTTATAAAGAGTGTAGAAATTTTGTGTACTAACTACGGAAAAATCGGTGGACTTTGGTTTGACGGAATGTGGTCTAAGCCAAACGAAGATTGGCAAGAAGATAGACTTTATGCAACTATTCGTAAGCATCAACCAGAGGCTATGATTATAAATAATACAGGTCTTTCCGAACTTGGTAAAGTTGGACATCCAGAGATTGATAGCGTTACCTTTGAAAGAGGTAAACCTTCTTTCGTTGACAATTCCGACCGTCATAGAGCAGGCGAAATGTGTCAAGTTTTAAACGACCACTGGGGTTATGCAGAGGATGATTACAACTATAAGCCAGTTAGAGAAATTATAGAAAATTTAGTTGATTGTAGATATTATAACTGTAACTTCTTGCTTAACGTAGGTCCTATGGGCGACGGTTCTATAAGACCAATGGATAAATGTATGCTCGAGTTTGTCGGCAAGTGGGTAAAGCAAAACAAAAACTTTATCTATGACGTAAAATCTGCTGATATCGAATGTGACGGTGCATATCTTTTAAAGAGCGAAAACGGTAAGATTTACGCTGTTGTAAAAGACGTACTTATGACTGCAGATGCTAACGTTCAACGTGCGATGATGGAAAGAGAAATCGTTATAAAAACCGATAGAAAAATTAAGTCGGTTAAGTGGATTGATAGTGGCGAAAAGGCAGAAATGACCAAAAACGGCTTTAAAATTACTCCATTTAAATATGGTACTAGCCACTTTATAAGAGTTGCCGAAGTTACTTTAAAATAAATAAAACGTTATAGAAAAAGCCCGATTTGGCAAGTGCCAAATCGGGCTTTTCTTGTAGCCTTTAGCGAAAGAAGAATTAAAATCATTGAAGGCGCTTCAAAGAATTTGCGTGTTCGCTCGGTTTACGATATAAGGTAAGAAAAAGTCTACAATAATAAAACACCCCTATTCAATAGAGGTGTTTTTGTGTGTTGTTTTGCTATAGATTAACTATAGAGATTTAAAGATATAGAGTAAAAATCTAGACTAAGAGAACTAAATTCTGCCCTTACGAGTAATAGGTTTATGGCAAAAGAGTAATTGAAAGAAGTTGCGGATGCTACCGATAAAGCACTATCATAAAAGTCTGACACTTTTTGTTGGAAGCAAGGGTCATCTGCAATAGAAGAAGGAAGGTCAACTTTTCCGTTTATAAAAGATAAAAGGCTTTTGATGTATGGTAAAGATGAAGAAACTGCAGATGCTCCCATACTATAATAAGTAGAACTCATATAACTACTAGATTGCGATTGTTGATAATAGTAATAAGATAGATCCATATAATAATCTATAGCATCAAGGTATTCGCTTACTTCATTCAAGTCGTCATAACTCCACAAAATAGTATAGTTGCAGAAATCAAAATCGAAATAGCCAACATTGTATATTTTAAAGTTGATGTCGGTGCAAGTTTCGCTAAGTGAGGCAAGAACTGACAAGTTTAAAGTAAGGGTATAAATTGATTCTTCATCAAAATCTGCTTCTCTAAACTTCGCATAGTTTTCATATAACACATTGCCGTTTCTATCTGTTAAGTAATATGATATACAACCTGCAGATTTTATATAGTTTTCGTTTTCGTCTTCAAATGCAAAATAAACTATAAACGAATTGCTAGTTCTATCAAACGTAGCATTGTATAGAAGATTTTCAACTTTATTTGCTTGAGTTTTTTCAGAAGCGTTCATGGTTATTTCGCAAAAACTATTACAAATAGTGCATTTATTAAGATTATCCGTTTCTCCGTGTTGTCCACGTGCTTGGATAACTTCTTGAGCCACAAGTATTTCATTACAAGTAGTACATTTTACACCTGCTGTTAATCCGTTTTCAATACATGTTGCAGGTTTTTCTTCTAAGGCTGTTTCTGTATGTCCTATTGCAGGAACACTCTCTTGAGATACAAGTATTTCGTTGCAAGTGGAGCATTTTATGCCCGCGGTTAAACCGTCTTCAACACACGTTGCAGGTTTTTCTTCTAAAGAAATCTCAGTGTGCCCCAATGATGGTGTTTTATTTGTGGTAAATTTATCGCCACAAGAGCAAGAGTGTGTTGTAAATCCTGTTGTTGTACAAGTGGCAGGTGTTACTTTTTTAGTATAACTGTGCTCATGTTTTTTGCTACAGGCAGTTAAGCCTATCATGCAAAGACAAAGAACAACTGTTAGCAGTGACAAAATAAACTTTTTCATAATAAACTCCTTTTTATTTGTTTTCAATTTTTATTATAGTAACAATTTTTGTTACTGTCAAGTATTTTGTAACAAAATTGGTTACAATTTATGCATGGTAGCATTTAAAGAAAGATTAAAAGAATTACGAATAGAAAAAGGAGTTACGCAGTCAGATTTGGGTAAATTATTAAACGCATCAAAAATGGCTGTTTCGCATTGGGAGAGTGGACACAGTGAGCCTAGTATTTCTCAATTAATAATTATCTCGCAATTTTTTGACGTAACGGTAGATTTTTTAGTAGGAAAAGAAGATTAAAAGCCCGATTTGGCTAGCATTTTAGCGCGCCAAATCGGGCTTAACTTTTGTGTAAGAATAATTTAAATGAGAAAAGTTGGCGCTACAAATGCAATGAGCGACAACTTTTCGTGTTTTTAATATGTAGTTTATTTAATAAGACTCTTTTTGTATTCGCTAGGCGTCATTTTCACAACCGACTTAAATACCTTGGAAAAATATTGTTCGCTAGAAAAACCTAGTTCATTTGCAATTTGCGTAAAGTGTAAGCCCTTTTTGATAAGTTTTTGTGCTCGCTTTATTTTGAGTTCGCTAAACGCTTGCATAACGGGTTTGCCCGTGTGCTTTTTAAAGGCTGTTTTTACGTAAGAAACCGAGAAAAAGAGTTCGTCGGCAATTTCTTCTAAACTGACGCTTTTATGTATGTTTTGAGATAAGTAATCTAGCACGGCAGATGCAACCTTTGCCGTTTCGCCTTTGCCTATTATTGGGTAATTGCTATCGATAATCGACTTATCGGCAGGCTTTACGCATTCTATAAGTAAAAGTTCTAGGCAGTTTTTTACCAAATGCTCATCTATTGGGCTTGCACTTTGCTTAGAAGGTTTTTTAGGGAAAAGAAAAGATGCAGACCTTGTAATTCTTTTAAGCAGTGGCAGTTTTAAGCCCGTTGCAAAAAATGTTTTGTCAAAAATATCAAGAGGTATTCTCGACACAACCGAAAAAGAGCAAGCAAAAGTTCTCGTTCTAGTTTGGCTATCAATAAGGCAAGAGGTAGAAGGAGGAATAAAAACCAAATGGTTTTCCTTAACCTCAAGGTTGTCGCCTTGATATCTTACGACAAGTTTTCCACTTTCAACGAAGAGCATAGTGATAAAAGCACCACTTTCGTGCTTTGTTTCGCCCCTTTCTTTAACGGTGTAGCCTGCGTAATATATAGAAGATAATGTTAAGGCGTCTTTTAAAAACGTTCCGCCTTTTTGGTTTGCGTTCATCATAGTTTCATTATACACTTTTCGGCAAAAAATAGCAACAAAATTTTATTCACAATGATTTATACAACATTTATGCTAAAACGGCGAAAAAGATTCTGAAAATCCAGATTATAGCAACGTATGTTTTTCTATAATTCAATCTATATAATTTTACAATAAAATTTACAAACCCATACTTGACAAAGGTGTTTTTTAGTGTTACAATAACATCGTTATGATAGCATATTTAAAAGATAATATTACGGGCGAACAAACCCCATTTACAACAATTTTAAATTATTCTAGAGTTGGAAACGAATTGCATTTTAATTTCGTTTGTGAAAATTCTAAACTCTTTTCTGCCTACAGTGGCTATAACGAGCCAATTTATAGAGGCGACGTTTGCGAGGTTTTTCTTTGTACGGGTGGCAATTTAAAGGAGTATTACGAGATAGAAGTTGCCCCAAACGGTGCAGTTTTCTTCGCCAAGATTTTTAATGAAGGCGACTTGCACGTTACGTTTTTAGACCAAACGATTACTGCACGTGTAGAAATTACCGATATTGGTTATAACGTAGAAATTGTTATTCCTTGCGACGCAATAGGCGTGAAGCAAGACACTCCTATTTTGTTTAATGCTTTTAGAATAGAAACCGAGGGTGGGGAAGAAAATAGAAATCTACTTGCATTAAATCCAACTTTAGTACCACGTTTCCACGTGCCAGAAAAATTTATTGAATTAGAATAAAATTAAGGTTCACGGCTCGTTGCTTAGGCAACGAGCCGTATTTTTTTACACTATTATATATTTATCGGCAAAACTCTCAATAAAAAGTCAAACAAAAAGATATATAATGTTATTTACTATGGAGGGCTTTATGACAAGAAAAATAGTTGTAACTTCAGGCAAAGGTGGAGTGGGCAAAACTACCGTACTTGCTAATTTAGGGTTAAGGTTTGCTCTTGCAGGTAAAAGAGTGTGTATGATAGATGCCGACGTGGGGCTAAATAATTTAGATATGGTAACGGCTTGCGAAAATTTGGTAGTATACGATTTAGCCGATTGCATCGAGGGTAGGTGTAGACCAAAACAAGCACTTATTCAAACAAGAATTAGTAAAAATGCGTATGTTTTACCCTCGTTTCATACTATTTCTGGCGTTCAATTTTCTTTTGACAGTTTTTCAGACCTAATTGAAGGGCTTTCTACCTCGTTTGATTTTATTCTAATAGATTGTCCGGCAGGAATAGGCGAAAGTTTTAGAAGAGCAGTTTATTCGGCAGACGAGGCATTGCTTGTAACAACACCACATCTTTCTTCGCTTCGAGATGCAGACAAAGTGCTTGCAAATTTAAGAGGTATGAAGATTGGCAGTGTAAAACTTGTCGTAAATAGGGTTAGAGGAGATTTGGTTGCAACAAACAGAGTTATTTCTCCCGAAGATATAGAAAAAACCTTAAAATGCAAGATTGCAGGAATAATTCCCGAAGATGACAATGCTTTTTTGTGTAACGCAGGCGAAATTCCTCCGGAAAGCCCCTCCTACAAGGCGTTTAAATTATTGGCGAGAAACCTTGTTTTAGATAAATACAAGGCGTATGATTACGCAAAAGATTATAGAGGATTTTTAGGTGGCATAAGACGGGTTCTTAAGAGGAGTTTATGAAAAAAGAAGAGGTATTAAGGCTAAAAAAGGCAATAGAGAGCGACCGTATTAGTATGACGGCAGAGGGGTTAGACGTAATTCTTGCCGACGTGCAAGCAGTTTTAAGCGACTATTTTTATATTACGAAAAAGCCCACGTTAGAAATTAAAACGCAAGGCGACGGATACTTGGTGGAAATAAAAGTTTTAGCAGAAACTTTAAAAACCTTTGCAAAAATTTCATAATAAAATCTTTACCTAATTTTAACGTGATTTTCACTAAAACCCTTGCTTTTATTTTTTTAGGGTAGTATAATATTAGCAGTCGAGCATTGAGAGTGCTAATTTATTAAAGGAGATATTATGAAAAGTTTTAAAACACAATCGAAAAGAGTTTTAGATTTAATGATAAACTCAATTTACACTAACAAAGAGATATTTTTAAGAGAACTTATATCAAACTGTTCCGACGCTATTGATAAACTTTATTATAAAGGGCTTAAAGAGGGAATTTCTGGGCTTACGAGAAACGATTTTGCTATCACGGTAACGGCTGACAAGCAAAAAAGAACTCTCACTATTGCCGATAATGGTATTGGTATGACGGCTGAAGAGCTTGAAAACAATCTTGGTACTATTGCTAGAAGTGGTTCACTTGCCTTTAAAACTGAAAATGCCGAAGAAATGAAAGAGGGAGATATTAACGTTATAGGTCAATTTGGCGTAGGTTTTTATTCTGCGTTTATGATTGCCGAAAAGATAGAGGTTTATTCAAAATCGTACGGCTCAAGCGACGCTAATCTTTGGGTTAGCGAGGGGGCAGAGGGTTACGACGTTATCCCTTGTGAAATGGATGGACACGGCACGAAAATCGTGCTTCACGTAAAGCCTGACACCGAAGAGGACAAATTCTCCACATATTTAGAAGAATATCAAATAAGAAGTCTTATTAAAAAATATTCCGATTATATTCGCTATCCAATTAAAACGGAGGTTTCCAAATACAAAGAGCAGACCGAAGAAGAGCAAAAAGACGGTATGCCAAGGGAAAGTTACGTAGAACTTGAAACGCTCAACTCTATGACGCCTCTTTGGAAAAAGAATAAAAGCGAGGTAACCGAAGAAGAATACGACGGTTTTTATAAAGATACGTTCTTTGACTATGAAAAACCGGCAAAACACGTTCACGTTTCGGTTGAGGGTAACGTAAGTTATAAGGCGATACTTTATATTCCTACTAAAGCACCTTTTAATTACTATAGCAAAAATTACGAAAAAGGCTTAAAACTTTATACCGACGGCGTGCTTATTACTGAAAAGTGTGCAGAACTTTTACCAGACTATTTTAGTTTTGTGAAAGGCGTTGTCGATAGCGAACTCTCCTTAAATATTTCAAGAGAAACTATTCAACAAAGCAGACAGTTAAAGTTGATCGGTGCAAACATTGAAAAGAAAATTAAGAGTGAACTTTTAGACCTTTTGAAAAACGACCGAGAAAAATACGAAGAGTTTTACAAGTCTTTTGGTATGCAACTTAAATACGGAATATACCAAAGTTACGGTATGAATAAAGATACTCTTATCGACCTTATTATGTTTAAATCGGTAAAAGAGGGTAAATTCGTAACCTTAAAAGAATATACCGAGGCTCTTAAAGAAGAAGATAAATTTATTTATTACGGCACGGCAAAAACTGTTGAAGCAGTGAAATCTCTTCCTCAATGCGAGGGAATTTTAGACAAGGGGTACGATATTCTTTGCTTTAGCGACGACGTTGATGAGTTTGCTATTAAAATGCTTGGAGAATATTTAGGCAAGACCTTTAAAAACATATTAAGTGAAGACGTTTCAAGTAGTGAAGCCGATGATAAACTCAACCTTGAAAATAAGGGAATATTAGAAGAGATTGCTAATTGTTTAGACGGAAAAGTGGCAAAGGTAAAACTTGCGTCAAGTTTAAAAACTCGCCCTGTAAGTCTTTCTTCAGAGGGAGAAATTTCACTTGAAATGGAAAAAGTGCTTTCTCAAATGCCAAATGGTGGCGAGGGATTAAAGGCTAACAAAGTGCTTGAAATCAATCCCGACCACGCTATATTTGAAAAGCTTAAAAAAGTTTACGTCGAGAATAAAGACGGGCTTAAAGACTATGCAGAAATACTTTATTTTTCTGCAAGATTAGTTTCGGGACTTTCTGTTGAAGACAGTTTAGAAACTACTGATAAAATAATTGAACTTATTGCAAAATAATGGCCTATAAGGCGATAAATCGCTGATATTTGCAAAAGGAGACTGTATGCGAAGAACTAAAACGCTGGTTTTTGCATCACGCTTTTTTATAGTTTTTTTAAGTATTGTAGCACAAGCAGTTGCTCTTATGTTGCTATTTTATATTTTAGGGCAAAAGTATGCTTGGGTGCAAATCGTATCGACTGTAATCGGCGTATTGCTATTTTTATATATAGTGAACAAAGACCAGCCGGCAGTTTATAAGTTGCCGTGGGTAATATTAATTTTGCTAGCGCCACTTGTTGGAATAGTTATTTATTATACTTTTGGCAACGTAAAACTGAGCAAAAAACAAATGAAAAACTTTAGGCACATTTATGACGAGCATTATGACGATTACTATAACCAACAAGAAATCTTGTCTAAAATGCAAAGTCAAGAAGTGAAAGGATTAGGCACGGTAAAATATATTCGCAGTGCCACTTCTCTTCCAGTTTACGATTCTTCAAAAACGACATATCTAAAAAGTGGCGAAGAATTTTTTAAAAGCCTTTGCGAGGAAATATTAAAAGCAAAAGAATACGTTTTTTTGGAATATTTTATCGTTGAAAAGGGGAAAATGTTTGCAGGGATTTTAGATGCTTTAGAGAGTGTAATGCAAAAAGGCGTAAAGGTTTACTTTATGTACGACGACGTTGGAAGCATTACCAAAGTAAGGCGTAGATTCAATAAAGAACTCTGTGCTTTGGGTATAAATGCTCGCAGATTTGGCAAATTCGTGCCAATAGCGTCGGTGATTCACAACAATCGTGACCATAGAAAAATTGCCGTTATAGATGGGAAAGTAGGGTTTATGAGTGGGGCGAATATCGCTGATGAGTATATAAATGAGGAAAGACCTTTTGGCAGGTGGCGTGATAACGCTATAAAAATCGAGGGGCAAGCAACCGATAGTTTAGTAAGGCTTTTTATTCAACTTTATAATATGGCAGGTGGTAAAACGCTAAACGAAACCGATTTTATTTGTACTTGTCACGAAACCTTTTCGGGTGGATACGTTTTGCCCTTTGGCGATTCGCCATACCCTATTGACACCGACCACGTTACAGAAAACGTCTATCTTGATATAATCTCTAGAGCAGAAAAATATCTTTACGTTACAACCCCGTATTTTATTGTTGATACTAACATTACAGAAGCATTAAAAACTGCAGTAAAACGTGGTGTAGACGTAAGAGTTGTCGTGCCACAAATACCCGATAAAAAGGCAGTCTATCTTCTCACTAAAGATACTTGTAAAAACCTTTGTAACGCAGGTGTAAAAGTGTATGGTTATAGAGATGGATTTATACACTCAAAAACAGTTGTAGCTGATGGTGAGATTGCTGTCGTAGGCACTGCGAACTTTGATTTTAGGTCGCTAGTTCATCACTTTGAGTGTGCAACGCTTATTTGTGAAAGTGAGTCGATAAACGACATATATGAGGACTTTAATGAACTTTTCGACTATGAATGCGTAAAATATAATGCACACGATTTAAAAATTAACGCTCTTAGCAGGTTTATAAAGTCGATACTAAGTTTATTTGCTCCGTTGATGTAAATTGCAAAAAATTGCTATATAAAAACTAAAATTTAAAAAATCGATTGACAGGAAAGATTTGTAAATATTATAATAAAATCAATAAAAAGATTAAGGAGAATTTTTATGGAACTTAAAGGATCAAAAACCGAAAGAAACTTACGTGAAGCTTTTGCAGGCGAAAGCCAAGCAAGAAACAAATATACCTTCTTTGCAAGCGTTGCTAAAAAAGCAGGCTACGAACAAATTGCAGAAATCTTTTTAAAGACTGCTGATAACGAAAAAGAGCATGCTAAACTTTGGTTTAAGGCTCTTGGCGAACTTGGTGATACTGCTCAAAATCTTCTTCACGCAGCAGAGGGTGAAAACTATGAATGGACTGATATGTACGCTAAATTTGCAGAAGAAGCCGAAGAAGAAGGTTTTAAGGAACTTGCTTTCAAGTTTAGAGAGGTTGCTAAAATCGAAAAATCTCACGAAGACAGATATAGAGCACTTTTAAACAACGTAGAAATGCAAGCTGTTTTTGAAAAAGCAGGCGAAACTATGTGGGAATGCCGTAACTGTGGACATCTCGTAATGGGTAAAAAAGCCCCTGCCGTATGTCCAGTATGTGCTCATCCTCAAGCGTATTTCGAGATTCGTAAAGAAAACTACTAATTTAACGGCTTATATACTTCGCAATACTTCGTTTCTAAAAAGCGATAGCAACTGGGATGACCAACAAGGTCTATCCCACCTGCTATCGCTTTTTGAGCCTTGTCTTGCTCGTATCTAAGCCGTTAAATCTTCGCTTTGTATAAGAAAAGGAAACACAAGGATGCAACGTCACGTTGCCTATTCCATCTGCTATCGCTTTTTGAGCCTTGTCTAACTTGTTTCTACGGTTTTCAATTTGCTTTAAATGGTATAAAAAGGGCTTGGAAAAGTTTTCCAAACCCTTCTTCTTAAAAATATCGATAATTTGTTAAAATTTGCCATTGACAAGACGTATAACGTATGGTAAAATTTAACCATAAAATATAAAAAGGGGAAGAGTATGAGAAAATTAATTTGTTTTTTGCTTTGCATAATTGTTTTCTCAGGGTTTAGTTTTGGGTGCTCTATAACAAGCCAAAACCAACAAAGCACAAGTGAGTCAGAAAGTGAAAAAGAAAGCGAAATTGAAAGCACGCCAATTCAAGAAGAAAAATCAATTCCTAAAGGAATGCTTTCTTTGCAAGAAGCTTTTGATTTGGGTGTGTTAACTCACGAAGATTTGTTAAGTATCGCATATCATAGT
>JAFVSF010000277.1 GCA_017503885.1 Clostridia bacterium | reverse complement strand
GGGCGATTTTGAAAAACTTTGCAAAATCGTTGATAATTTCTTAAATAATTAAAAAAGACGGAGATTTTCTCCGTCTTTTTATCTCGTAAATTTCTTATAAAAATTTGTTAAAAATGTTTTGTCTGTATAAATAAAATTTTCACTATAACCTATGAAATCGCAGAACTGTTCAAGCGATAAAATCTTCAATTTTTTAAGTTGTCTATCATTTAAATATTGAATGCGTTTTTCATCCTTTTCATCAGTAACGAAAATAGTTGTAACGTCTGTATCGTGGTCGTAAACGTAATTCTTTTCATAGCATAGGTCTATAAGCGTCCTAGTAAAGTTCACGTCCATCTTTTCGATTTTAGCAGAAAAACAAACTCTTTCAGTTGGCTTTTGTACGTAGGGAAGATTTTTCAAAAATTCGGCAAAAACGTAGGATTGAATACGCTTGCTCAGCTTTAAACCATAAAGACCTTCAATAACCGCATCAGAGTAGCAAACGTAGTACCCGTCAAAGCAATTAACACCTCTATGCAACTTATACTTTTTTAAAACTTTATCAAGAGTTATGTTTTCTGCCTCTAAAAACTTTTTAAGAAGCATAACCGAGCCTACAGCATCTTCATCAGATCGGTGTGCAAGATATTCAATACCAAACTTTTCGCTCAACGTTTTTAACCCTATTGCATTGTCTTCGGGGTGCATAAGTTGATATATATATTGTATATCATAAAATTTATAATCAATTCTTCTAAGTGAATATTTATCACAAGCGTCGTTTATGTATTTAATATCATTACTCATTGAAAAGCCTAAAACAGTTCTCCCTTTGAATAATGACTTTATCTTATCATAGGTTTCGCAAAACTTAGGTGCTTTTCTAAACTCTTCAATGGTATAAGCAAAAGTAATTCCAGTGCGTTTTGCATTTTTTTTATCGCCCACTTGAAATCTTTTTGGAATTGGATTAAAAAGTAAGTCTTCTTGGCAGAGTATATTTAAATTTTCATCGCAAATTGCATAGCCCAAACTACATAAACTTCCGTCGTCTGAACGGCCAGTGCAACTTTCAGTATCAATAACTAGATATTCCATATTAGTATTTTCTTATAAGTCCTACAACAATGCCTAAAATTTGAACGTCAGGCAAAATTATGTCTTGCATAGTTGAATTTTCGGGATGGAGAACGATATGCCCTTCCTTTTTGTAAAATCTTTTTACGGTTGCACTGTCTTCATAAAAAGCAATGGCAATTTCGCCGTTTTTACACGTTTCTTGCTTTCTAACGATAACTCTATCCCCGTTAAAAATACCTGCCTCGATCATACTGTCGCCTTTAACACGCAACATAAATAATTCCTTTTCATCACCAAATTCACTTGGTAGAGGGCAGTATTCTTCAAGATTTTCATAAGCAAATATTGGAGTTCCCGCAGTAATCGTGCCAATAAGTGGAACGTTTATTGCTTGTGATGCGTGTGAGTTTGTAAGCATTATTGCACGTTTTTTATTGTCGCCAACAGTAATTAGCCCATTTTCTTCAAGTTTTTTTAAGTAAGCGTGACAAGTTGCAGTAGATTTTATTCCAACCGACGCACAAATTTCCCTAACAGATGGAGGAAAACCATTATCTCTAATATAGCCTTGCATGAATTCAAAGACGTTGTTAATTTTTTCTTGAACTTTCGACATAAAATTTCCTTTAAAGTAAAATTTTCTTCTACGATTATATGATAACATATAAAAATTTAAAAATCAAACATTTGTTCATATATTTTCCTTGATTATTAAAAAAATAATTAGTATAATATATATAACAAATTTTTACTAAAGGAGTTAAGTTATGGCTAATAAGATTAAAGAGTGTGTTTTAAGAGACGGACCTTGTACGGATTGTGGAGAATGTGATATGTGCGACCTTAATCCTTTAAAGGTTTGTGACAACTGTGGCAAATGTATCAATTTTGAAGACGTGGCATCAATAAGAATCGAATCAATAGAAAAAAACAAATAAAGTGACTATAATTTGCTAAAAGTTCTTGCAAATTACTCTTTTTTAATATATAATATTAAAAGGGTGTTAAAATTAACACGTTATATTGAGGTTACTATGGCTGAAGAAAAATTAACGACACAAGAGATTACTGAAAAAGACGTTGAAGAAACTTCTGTAATCGACTATAAGGCTATTGCGCCTGATTTTGAATCAGTCGTTGATTTTGTGCCAAAACTTTCTTTTTTTGAAGGTCCTTTAGACTTTTTGCTTTTTCTAGTCAACAGAGCAAAAATAGAGATAAGAGAGATTTTTGTATCTGAGGTTACCGAGCAATTTGTTTCTTACGTAGAAAGTGCCGAAGACCTAGACATGGAAAAAGAGAGCGAGTATTTAAGTATGGCTGCAACCCTACTTGAAATTAAGTCTAAAGCCTTACTTCCAGTTGTTACTTTTGAAGAAGATTTTGGCGATTACGACCCTGAACAAGAATTGTATCAACAACTTGAAGAATATAAGTTGATGAAAGAGGCAAGCGTTAAGCTTAAAGACATTGAAACAACTTCAAGATTTTATAAAGAGCCGGACGACAAGGCTAACGATGTGAGAGTCGTTTATAAAGATTTTACTCTTGACGGTTTAGTAAAAGCCTTTAGCGACCTACTTATAAGAGCAGACTTACAAAGAAGAATAAAAGGTGCTCAAAAAGAAATTCCAAAAGAAGTATTTACTGTTGCAGACAAAGTAAATTATATAAAAGAAACGCTACTTGAAAGAAATTCATGTAGTTTCTACGATTTATTTAATGAGGGAGCATCTCGCCCCGAGATAATTACAACGTTCCAAGCTATGCTTGAACTATTAAAAGTTCAGTACGTTGCAGCCGTTCAAGATTCAACTTACGGCGACATAATCATAACGCTTAGAGAAGATAGGAGTGAAGATATTGGAGACCTTAGCGAGTATAATTGAGTCAATATTATTTATATCAGGCAAAGAAGTTGCCGTAAGAGATATTGCAGAGAAACTTGAAATTACTAATAAAGAAGTTTTAAGCGCTGCGAAAAAACTTCAAAATAAATATGGAGATGACAGTGGCATAAACCTTATTATATTCAATAATAAGTTGCAGTTTTGCTCAAATCCTAAAAATGGAGAAAGTGTTGAGGTCGTTTTAAACCCTATAAAGGAAAGGGAACTTTCTAAAAGTATGTTAGAAGTTTCTGCAATAGTTGCTTATAAACAACCTGTTACAAGACTTGATATTGAAGAAATTAGAGGGGTAAATAGCGAATACGCTATTCAAAATCTACTTAAAAACGGTATTATAGAAATAGTTGGAAGAAAGGATACGATAGGAAAGCCTGTTTTGTTTGGAACTGGCGACAATTTCCTTAAACGCTTCCAAATTGAAAGTCTAACAGACCTTCCAGATTACAACGATTTAATGGCTAAAATCAAACTTATTCACGCTAGTGATGATGATTCATACTTATTTAGAAAGGATGAGTATGATGCTGAAAACGACCCTGAATACGCACCTGAAAACTTATTCGGCGAAGAAAATGAAGATTTGAGTTCAAACGTAGAAATTCCATCAATGGATAAAGAAGAAGTTCCAGACTTTTTAAAAGATGAAGAGTTTGACGTAATTGCATAATTTTACAAAATTTAAG
>JAFVSF010000276.1 GCA_017503885.1 Clostridia bacterium | reverse complement strand
CCACTTCTATCCAAAATAAATACGAGTTCTGTAGTCTTTGGCGACTTGTTCTCTTCCTCCTTGATACCACCACAAAAACAATTGTCTTTTACATTTTTCTTTTCCATAACGTTACTCCTTAAAAAAAATATGGTCGCAAGCACCAGCTTACAACCATATTATAAAGGATTATTTTTTTGTTTTGGTCAATCAACGGTTTACTTACACGCCAAGGCATACTTGGTCGAATTTAAACAAGGTTTCGTTGATTATGAAAATATCGTAAACTCTATTTTTCAAAAAGTATTCGATTATTATATCGAACTTGTTACTGTGCGAAAGAGTAAAACCTACGGTTGCCAACAAACTTTGAGTTTCTGCAAACGTAAGTCCTAACGCAATAGCAAAGGCTATAACCGTGTTTTTGCTAGGCTTATAGTCTTTTTCGTTCATTATCTTCCACCAAGTTTGCTTGCTTACGTTTGCTTTTTTGTAGCACTCTACGTCAGTCATATTTTTAACGTCGATAAGCTTTAACAAGGTAACGGCAAAATTGTCGTCCATACGTTCTATCATAGACTCAAGAGTAAGCTCAATGCTTTTTTCACATCTCTCATCTAATTCTAAATATTTAGGATGGATAGACATACTCATGCAAACGTCAGGCCATCCCCTCGTTTTTTGCATACTTACGCGTCTATCCACGTAATTATCGTCTATGTAGCGTTGAACTTTATTAAAAATTATACTGCTTATTTGGTAAGAGGCTTTATCAAAAACGACTAGATAAACAGTCATTTCATTATCGAATAAAAATTCTTTTATGGCATTGACTGCAACCCTTAAAGCCCTATCCCTTGGATAGCCGTAAGCCCCCGAAGAAATAAGCGGAAAAGCAACGGTTTCGCAACCGTTTTGTTTAGCTAAATCAAGCGAATTTTTATAACAAGACGTTAGTAGTTCTTTTTCGCCGTTTGCTCCACCTTCCCAAATAGGGCCTACGGTATGTATAACGTATTTACACGGCAGTTTATAGCCCTTGGTGATTTTAGCCTCGCCTGTTTTACAACCGCCAAGCGTTTTACACTCCTCTAAAAGCTCGCTACCTGCCGCCATATGAATTGCACCGTCGACACCACCTCCACCTAACAAAGAGTTGTTTGCAGCGTTGACGATTGCATCACATTCTATCTTGGTGATATCTTGTCTAATAATATGTAAAGGCACTAATCTTTTCCTTTATAAATCAAATTTTATGTTCGCTTTCGCAGTAGATACACTTGTATACGCCCTCTTTGTCGGTAGGCTCGAATTGATGGTCAAGCTCTTGCTCAACAGAGGTTATACACCTTGGATTTACACATCTTATTTTGTTTGTTACAACGTGGCTCTCGTCGTGAGTTGGTAAAACTCCGTTTTCGGCGTCTTCTAAAAGCTTTAAAATAAGAGCCATACGCATATACTTACCGTTTAAAACCTGCTTGAAATAGCAAGCTCTCTTATCGTCGTCTACCTTTACGCTAATTTCATTTACTCTTGGAAGTGGATGGAGTACGCAGGTATCTTCTTTTGCAAGTTGCATTTTTTCAGCCGTTAATACGTAGCTATCTTTAAGTCTTTCGTATTCGTCCGCATCAAAAAATCTCTCGCGTTGAATTCGAGTCATATATAAAATATCAAGGCTAGCTAGCGAGCCCTCTAAATCTCTCGTTTCAACGTATTCCAT
>JAFVSF010000020.1 GCA_017503885.1 Clostridia bacterium | reverse complement strand
TTTCAAATTCTTTGCCTATTATATAAAATATTATTCTAAAAAGTATAAATAATACTATAATAACAATAAAAGATATTATATAGTAGCTAAAAACAGGTGAAACGACCTCTCTTAACGGCACGTTTTCAATATTGTTATTTGCACCTATTAAATTTATTATGGTATTTATTAACCAAGAAGATAATATTCCTTGTAAATTTGTGCTATTTACGTTTCCAGCATGCAGGTCCATAACTTCTTTTCCAAACATATTATCCATTAAGCCAGATATGCTCATAGAAAAAGATTTAACAGATGAATAAGTTCTTTCTAAAAAGTTTACAACAGTTGAACAAAGTAGTAGCGCAAAAATCAAACTAAAAAGTGCGCCAAAATCTTTTATGAACGTTTTTGTAAAACCTCTTTTTACGCCAAAAAATATAAATAGCGCTATTATTCCAAAAGAAATTATTGTTATTATTGCGCCATATATTGTAGATGAAAGTAAATTATAATTCATTTTAACACCTTTATATAATATACCATTTTTTCGTTTAAAAATCAATTGACCAGGTGAATAATTAGTATAATTATTGTCAATAATTAGGTAAAAATATAAGGCGGTTTAAAAATGAATAAAGAATTTAGCTTTAACATATATAATAATCATGCAAAAGACGGCGTTCAGCACGCAATTAAAGAGTGTAATCAGTTTTCAAACGCCCCAATAATAGTATGTATAGGGAGCGATTTAGTTCTCGGAGATAGCCTTGGGCCTTTAGTTGGAACTTTACTAAAAAGCAGAAATTTTGGTGCGTACGTTTATGGCACTCTTAATATGCCAATTACCGCAAAGGAAATAAAATGTGCTAAAAATTACTTAAAAGAAATGCACCCATCTTCAGCAATTATAGCTATTGACGCAGCAATAGGGGATAAAAACGATATAGGTTTAATTAAGGTATTTGAAGGTAGTCTAAAGCCTGGGCTAGGAGTGAATAAAGATTTAGGTTCTATCGGAGACGTAAGCATAATCGGAATAGTCGCTTCAAAGTCTTTAGAAAACTATAATCTTTTTAATTTAACAAGGTTAAATTTGGTGTATAAAATGGCAGAAATTATTGCCGACGCATTAGAAAGTTACCTCTTAACTGAGCAACAAAAATCAGAAAAAGTATCTGGCGCATAAAAATTCATAAAAGATATATAAAATCAGCCAAAGTTTAAAAAATAAAAAGTTGCAAAAATACACATGTGTAATATAGTTGCAACTTTTTTATTATAATCGAAAGCAATTTTTATTTCAAAAGGGAAATTGAATAGTCTAAACGGCGTAACGTTTCTTCTTTGCCAAGTAATTCAGCAATTTCCATAACGCCACCAGGGGTAGATTCTTTGCCTGAGATAGCAATTCTAACACACCAGAAGACTTGACCGTTTTTCATCCCTAATTCACTAACTAAGTTCATAAGGGAATCATGAATACTATCAAAAGTAAACTCTTTTAAGTTTTCGATAACCTCTTTGGCTTTCGGCAAACAAATTTTGCTATCTCTGTGTCCGTCTTCATCTTTTTATGAGTAAATAGGGCAAGGTCGTATTCGCCGAACTCTTCAAGGAAGTTAATTTTATCTGGAATTTCACTAAATATTTCAATTCTAGTTTTAAGCAATTCGGCAATCTTTAATAAATCGTACTTGCCGTAAACCTTGCTTAATTTTAAGAACTTATCAGCCTTTTCAATAAATTCTTCATTGGTCATACTCTTGATATATTCGCCGGAAAGCCATTTCATTTTTACTTCGTCAAAAATTGAAGGGGACTTACTAATTCCTTCAAGCGAGAAATTTTCAGACAACTCTCTAAGAGACATTTTTTCCGTATTATTCTTTGGACTCCAACCAAGTAAAGCAATATAGTTTACTATTGCCTCTTTAACGTACCCTTTATTAACAAAGTCTTCGTAACTTGCGTCGCCATTTCTCTTTGAAAGTTTATGTTGAGCATCTTTCATTATTGGTGGAAGGTGAATATATTGAGGTCTTTCCCAGCCAAAAGCGTCGTACATAAGGTTATATTTAGGGGTAGAAGACAAATATTCCGTTCCTCTAACAACGTGAGTAATGCCCATAAGATGGTCGTCTATTACGTTTGCAAAGTTGTATGTAGGCATACCGTCAGACTTAATCAAAATTCCGTCTTCAATATCCTTATAGTCAACGGAAATCTCCCCATAAACTAGGTCGGTATAAACGCCCGTGCCTTCTTCTGGAACGTTCTGCCTTATAACGTAGGGAACTCCATTTTTTAACTTTTCTTCAATTTCTTCTTTAGAAAGAGATAGACAATGCTTGTCATACTTTGTGTTGCCTTCCGAGTCTTTAAGAGTGGAAATTCTGTCCGGAGTACAGAAGCAGTAATACGCTCCGCCGAGTTCAACTAGTTTTTTTGCGTATTCTTGATAAAGTTCCTTTCTTTGACTTTGAACGTAAGGTCCGTAATTTCCGCCAACGTCTGGACCTTCATCATACATAATACCGGAATCTCTCATAGTATCGTATATAATTTGAACGGAACCGTCAACGTACCTTGCGGAATCAGTATCTTCTATTCTCAAAACGAAACTGCCACCCCTTTGTTTAGCAAAAAGATAACTATATAATGCGGTACGTAAGCCCCCTATATGAAGATATCCTGTTGGACTAGGCGCAAAACGAGTTCTTATTTCTTTCATATTTCTATCTCCTTAATTGACTCAAGTAAATTCTCAATATTATAATTCTGTCTGATATGGTTTAATCTGTTGGTCGTAAAATAACTATATACGTCGTTTTTAGCAACGATAATGTGGTCGGATAACACAACGCCGTGAGTAGAGCATAAAATATTAAATTTCACAGTCGATAAATCATCTGTTTTGCTAGGCAACGCCTTACCGCTCGGATGACTATGTGCTATAATAACACAGCTTGGCTTGTTTATAGCAAACGCTTTGGCAATTTCTGATATATCGGCGGTAACGTTGTTTATGCTCTTATCTTCAAATTTTAAAGTAGTAATTTTT
>JAFVSF010000275.1 GCA_017503885.1 Clostridia bacterium | reverse complement strand
CGTCGGTATGCGTCGTTTCTACAAAGTATTTGTGACTGGGATGACCAACAAGGTCTATCCCACCCCCAAATTCTTTGTGAGCCTAGCCTACCTTGTTTCTCCACCTTTAAATCTCACTTTGTAAGAGTTAGGCTAAATACACGGATGCAACGTCACGTTGCCTCGTATCTAACCCTTTAAATTTAATCAGTCATGCGTTGTGACATAGCCTTAATTTTTAGTTCTAATACCGATATTATGAGTAATAAAAATAAAAAAACAAATAAAAAAGCGTGTAAAACCTCTATCGGTGGTCAAGCCGTATTAGAGGGTGTTATGATGCGTGGAAAATCGGGTATTGCAACGGCTGTAAGAGATACGGACGGTGTTATTCGTGTTGAAGCAGAAAGATTAAAACCCCAAGAAAAGGTTAATAAGATTGCAAAACTGCCCGTAATAAGAGGAATGGTAAACTTTTTTTCCTCACTCGTAACTGGCACGAAAATACTTATGCGTTCTGCCGAGGTGTTTGGCGAAGAGGAACAATCAGAGCCAAGCAAATTTGAAAAATGGCTTTCTAAAACCTTTAAAGTAGACATAATGGGCGTAGTTCTTTTTATTGGCGTAGCACTCGGTCTTGCATTTTCTATAGGGCTATTTTTTGTAATACCTAATTTTATAGGAAATATCTTTGAGAAATACGTTACTAAAAAACTTATTTGGGTAAACCTTTTCGAGGGTTTAATAAGAATAATCATTTTCGTTGCCTACGTATTGTTGACGTCGCTTATGAAAGATATACGAAGAACGTATATGTATCACGGAGCAGAGCATAAAACTATAACAGCCTACGAAAAAGGTTTAAAACTTACTGTTAATAACGTTAGAAAGTGTAGACGTGTACACGATAGATGTGGAACAACGTTTATGTTCTTCGTAATGTTCGTAAGTATTTTAGTCTTTTCAATTTTTGGGGCAATTTTCCCAATGCTCACTAACGGAGCGTTAAAGCTTATTTCAAAACTTGCTTTGTTGCCACTCGTTGCAGGTCTTTCTTACGAACTTTTAAAACTTTTATCTAAAACTGATAGTTTTTTAGTATACCCTTTAAAAGTTCCTGGTCTATTAATTCAAAGAATTACTACTCGTGAGCCTGATGACGATATGATAGAGGTTGCTATCACGGCGTTTAACAAGGTTTTAAAGATGGATGCTGATGAAAACGAGCCATGTTGTCAGTTTAGACTTCCAGAAAAAGTAAATCTTTTAACCGAGCGTATAAAAGCGATGCTTTTAGAGGGTGGTATAGAAGAGAGTGCCGAAGCAGATTGGATTGTTTGCGAGGCTACTAAGTTAAATCGTGACGAAATAAATTCCGACAAACTCGTTTCAGTAAAAATGAGTGAGGATGCCGAAGAGTTTGCAAGGCAAAGGCTTTTAGGTAGACCTTTGTGGTACGTTTTAGGTACGGCAAATTTCTACGGCTACGACCTAAAGGTTGATGAAAGAGTGCTTATTCCTCGCCCAGAAACCGAAGAACTCGTTATGCACGCACTAAAGACGATTAAACCTACCGATAGAGTGTTAGACCTTTGTACTGGTAGTGGAGCGATTGCCCTTGCCGTTCAAAAAGAATCTGGAGCAAAGGTGGTTGCTAGTGATATATCTAGCGATGCAATAGCAGTTGCCAAAGAGAATTTTGCAAAACACGATGCAAGCGTAACCGTCGTAAAGAGCGATATGTTTGCCGAATTTAAAGGTAAATTCAACGTGATTATTTCAAATCCTCCATACATTAAAAAAGAGGATATTGCAACTCTTCAAAAAGAGGTTAAAGATTACGAGCCTGTATCTGCTTTAGACGGTGGAAAAGACGGTTTTGATTTTTATAGAATAATAGCAAGCGAGGCTAAAAACTATTTGGTTGAGGGTGGTGTGTTATTCTTAGAAGTTGGAATAGGTCAAGCAGAGCAAGTAAAAGCGTTGCTTAACAAAAATTATAAAGTAGAAATAATAAAAGACATTAATCAAATTGATAGAATAATAAAGGCGGTGCTTTTATGATAAGCAAGCTCAGTGGTATTTTAGAGAGGTTTGACAAGCTTTCCGAACTCGTATCCGACCCCGAAGTTATAAAAGATATAGAACTTTGGCAAAAGTACGTTAAAGAAAGAGCAGAACTTGAAGAAACTGCAAACAAATATCTAGAATACAAAAAAGTAGAAGAAGATGGAAAGAGTGCAGAAGAACTTTTAAAGAGTGAAACTGACCCCGAGATGAAAGAGATGCTCGAAGACGAGTATTATTCGTGCAAGAAGAAACTTGCCGAAATTACCGATGAACTTAAAATACTTCTTCTCCCTAAAGACCCAGACGACAATAAAAACGTTATCATAGAAATTCGTGGTGGTGCAGGTGGCGAAGAGGCTGCTTTATTTGCGTACGAACTCTATAGAATGTACGTTAAATACGCTGAATCAAACCGTTGGAAGACCGAGGAGATTGACAGCAACGAAACTGAACTCGGTGGAATAAAAGAAGTTGTCTTTTCAATAAGTGGAAAAGGCGTTTACAGTAAACTCAAGTATGAAAGTGGAGTTCACAGAGTACAGAGAGTTCCAGATACCGAATCGCAAGGTAGAATACACACTTCTACCGTTACGGTAGCAGTTTTACCAGAGGCTGAAGACGTAGAAGTTCACATTGAAGAAAAAGATTTAAAAATCGACACCTTCCGTTCAAGTGGTGCTGGTGGACAGCACGTAAACAAAACGGAGTCTTGTATAAGAATGACGCACTTGCCAACGGGTATAGTCGTAACTTGCCAAGACGAGCGTTCACAAATTAAAAACAGAGAAAAGGCTATGAAAGTAATGAAGAGCCGTCTCTATGACTATTACAATACACAGTATCAAAGCGAATACGCTGCAAATAGAAAGAGTCAAGTTGGTACGGGTGACCGTTCTGAAAGAATTAGAACGTACAACTTCCCACAAGGAAGAATAACCGACCACAGAATAGGTTATACCATCTATTCGTTAGAGGATTTCCTCATGGGTAATATAGAAGGTATGATTGAGGCTCTTGCTATTGCAGATAGAGAGGCAAAACTCTCATCGCAGGAGGAGGACTAATGAGGTTATCTAAAAGAGTAGCGTCAATTCAACCATCCGTAACGCTTGAAATATCTGCAAAGGCGAAAGCCCTTAAAAAAGAGGGAAGGGATATAATAGCGTTTACAGCAGGCGAACCTGATTTTAATACGCCTGACTACATAATTAAAGAGGCTGAAAGGGCTCTTGTAGAGGGTAAGACGAAGTACACTCCAACAGCTGGTATTCCAGAACTTAAAAAGGCTATCGTAAAAAAACTCAAAGAAGAAAACGGGTTAGAATATAAAGAGAGCAATATCGTAGTTTCTTCGGGTGCAAAAAGTTCTCTTTATCACGCTTTCGAGGCTATATTGGACGAGGGAGACGAGGTTATAATTCCTGCCCCATATTGGATAACTTACGTTGAACAAGTTTGCCTCGCAGGTGGTGTTTGTAAAATAGTCAACACCGATGAAAAGACGGGCTATAAGCTTGTTAACGAGCAATTTGAGAGTGCAATAACCCCAAAAACAAAATGTGTTTTAATTAATTCTCCGTGTAACCCAACAGGCGTTGTATATACGAAAGAAGAACTTTTAGAGATTGCAAAGATTGCAGAAAAACACAATCTTATAATCGTTTCGGATGAAATCTATGAAAAGCTTATTTTTGACGGAGAAGAGCACGTTTCAATCGCATCTTTAACTCCGTACGCAAAGGAGAATACGATAGTTATCAACGGCGTATCAAAAACCTACGCTATGACTGGTTGGAGAATTGGTTATATGGCTTGTGCAGAGGAAATTGCAAAGGCAGTTTCGGCAATGCAAGGTCACACCACTAGCAATGCTTGTTCCTTTGCTCAATACGCATCGGCAACTGCAATTTCAGGTGGTCGAGAATTCGTTGACTATATGGTAAGAGAATTCGATTATCGTAGAAAAGCCCTATTTGAAGGATTAAAGTCTATTGATGGAATAAAAGTTGTGTACCCTAAAGGTGCGTTTTACGTTTTCGTAGACGTTTCTGCATTTTTCGACAAGAGTTATAACGGTAAAAAAATTACTAATAGCGTTACTTTTGCAGACGCTCTTTTAGATGGAGGAGTTGCAGTAATTCCAGGGCTTGCTTTTGGTGATGATAACAGTGTAAGGCTTGCCTATACGGTATCTGGTGAAGATATTTATAGGGGAATTGATAAGATTAAGGCGTTTGTAAACGCTCTTGTATAAAAAATATAAAAATTTTTTAAAATATTTATCAAAACCTCTTGAAAAAAATATTATTTTAGTTTACAATAATAAAAAAGAAATGTTGGAGGACACGGGTTATGATTAAACTTGTTTATGGACCTAAAGGCTTCGGCAAAACCAAAATTATTAAAGATAACGTCAACGCTGCTGCAAAAGATGCAAAAGGCAACGTTGTATTTATAACTGATGAGAAACTTTATTCAGTAGACATCGACCTTAACGTAAAGTGTATTTTTACTGAAGAATATAAAGTTAAATGCGTATGTTGTTTCGCAGGTTTCGTTCAAGGACTTATTGCAGGTAACAGCGATATCGAACACATCTTTAT
>JAFVSF010000274.1 GCA_017503885.1 Clostridia bacterium | reverse complement strand
ATATTTTAACATATTTATAGTAAAATGTACATCAAAAAAGCTAAATTTTTATAAGAGTATTAACTTTATAATATTTTTATATATACCTACTCTTAAAATTTATCATTGCGTAAAACACAAGTTTTACGCAATGATAAGCGTATTTAGAAGTGATTTCTAGCAATTTTGCAATTTATAATCTTATCCGTTTTATTAGATTTTATAACGGATTTTAAATTTTATTACATTTTTATATTATATTTTTTTAACAAGCATTGACATTTATAACAGATAAATGTTATAATTACTATAATTTAAAGATAAACTTAACTATGTTAAGTTAATTTAGGAGATAATATGGCTGACGTTATTAAAGGCGAAATGATACGTGGACAAATTGATACCGTTATTTTATTAGCCTTAACGGATGGTGACAAAGATTCAAACGATATCCGTATTGCAATTGAGGAAAAGTCCGATAATCAATACAGCATTAAGCAAGGCACGTTTTACAGTGCTATGCAAAGGCTCGTAAAACAAGGGCTAATTAAAGAATATCGTTCTAGTGCCTTAGACGGAATTAGACGTAAATATTACAGTTTAACGCCAAAAGGAACTAAATATCTTGACAAAAATCGCGAACAATGGTCAATTTCAAAGGCTTTAGTTGACAATCTAATTGATGCTGAGCCTACGCAAGTTGAAATAAAACCCGAAAAACCTGCTGTCGAAATCGTTGATGAGTTTGACAGTTTTAAGGCTTTGGTTGAAAAATCAAGTGAGGACTTCACTTTAAATACCAATGACACTGACGAGTCGTATTTCGACGTTTTAGGTGCTAGCGTTTTAAGCGATTTAAATGCTGAACTTGAAAAAGCCGAAGCTGAAAATGAAACAAACAACTCACCTACAACTACCCCACAAATTGAAGATGAAAAGCCTTTAAACGTTCAAGTTGAAGATGAAAAACTTGATATAATTGAAGAAAAATCAAGCGATTTTATAGATGATTATTTAAGTCTTTCTAATAAAACAAAAGAAGAATTATTTAGTTTTGAATTAGATGATGAGGAAGATGCTTTTGCTTTGCAGGAAGACATAGACCAAGTTGAGCAGTAAGACTTTAACGTTGTAGAAGAAGATTTTCAAGCACAAGATAGTACTATAGATCAAAATAGCGAAACTCTTGTTGAAGAATCTACTACGGAAGAAAACATTATTGTTAAAGATTCAATTCAACAAAACGAAAATGTTGTTGAAGAAACTTCTAATGAAGAAGACGATTTACTCGTTATTGAAGAATATACAAGTTCAAATAGGAACAAATATAAGCAGATTTTAAATTCTATTTTACCAAAAACTGAAAGACAGGAAATTCAGGTTAAGGAAGAAAAATCTGATTTTGAGCAAGTAAATATTGATTCTTACGAAAACCAACAAACTAACTCTTATCAAGAGGAACAAGAAAAGCGAGCTTTAATCTCAGAGCAAATGCGTAATGAAAATCTTGAGAAAGTTACCGAAGAAAAACAAGAACGTGTTGAAAGAAAACAAATCAATTCAGATCCATCAGATTTTTCTGACCTCTACGCAATGGCAAATCGTGAAGGTTTTAAAATTAGAACTTCGCACAATACAAATAAATACGTAGGAAACGGCATTTTAATTAACAAACTTAGGGCACATAGTTCTTTTGTATTTTTCATTCTTCTCTTTGTAGAGGCTTTAATTCTAAATTTTGCTTTGTCTTCTATTTTAGAATGGAAAAACCCAGTAAAACTTATTATTTTAGGTTGTTTAGCAATTTATCCGTTAATTACGCTTTTTATGTATTTATTAAGTCCGAAACGCCTTGTTGATGAGGTTTCGCAATTTAAAGATGCAATGGGTGTAGCACTTATAATAACCTTCCAAATGACTATTATAATACTTTGCGTAGCACTTTTTGCTTCTGTTGACTTTAACAATTTTAAAGAGGTTTCTAGTTTTATATTACTCCCCTTTATTCTTGCGTTAAATATTCCAATTTACTTTATTTTAAAATATTCACTCCTTTCAACTGGAAAATATTTTACAGAATAATAAATTAAGAGGTTCAATATGTTAAAATTTTTCGTAATTGGTGCTATTGTTATAATAGCCGTAGTTGGTATAGTTAGATATTTTAGAGGAAGATTTTAATCTACAATATACAAATAAGTAGCCCCCACTAACCTAGTGGGGGCTTATTTTATACTAATGAAACTATAGGGTCTGCAATCTCTTTAATTTCTTCATATTTTAAAAGTTCTAAAATAATTTCCGGCTGAGAATCGTAACTCTCTCTCATATAATGAACTCTCGCTCTTAAATGAATCCATTGCTTGTTTTTTATGTTCATTGGCTTTTCAGAGGCACATAAATGCCCCACAAGCTGAATATCGTCGGCACAGCATGTCATTGCAAGTCTTCCAGCAACAAATGTATTCGGTGGCAATTTACTGCTTGAAACAGCCATGCAGTTAAATTCAACAATTTTGCCACTATAGCGAGGCTCACTTTCAAAAGTGTCAATATAAAAAGCACCGTATCCGTCGTCGCCAATTAGCATCTCTTCGCCTAAAGTGTAAGGCAATTCTTCTTCAAAACTAATGTTCTTTTGCTCGTCGTCTAACATAAGCAAAGCAGCATCTTTATTTACAAGTTTTAAATTGCGTTTATAATTTACGAATTCTGAATTGTTTTTACACCTATTAACGATAATTATGTCAGATGCTTTTACCATATCGGTAAATTTTTGACGCATATTGTTAAAATAGTATTTAAAAGAACTTCCGTCTATTATTGTAAAAGTTTGCTCAATTAAAATATAGGGAGGAAATTGTAGTTTATCCCAATCCCACATAGCATTCATTTCAAAAAATACTGCGTGTGGCTTATTAATTCTTATTAAATCGTTTATATTTTGAACAGTAAATTCTTCGGGACTTGAGATAACGTGTGCAACAGCGTTACATTTGGCAAGTTCGTTATTATCAAACTCAACTTCGCCGTCTTCAGTTGCGATTATAAGCACCTTACCTATATCGCCAAAATCTCCGTTTTTTAAAGACTCTATAATAAACGAGGATTTTCCACTTTCTAATATACCGTTTATTATAACTGCAGGAAAAGTTCTAGCCATTTTTACTCCTTAATTAAAGAAAAGATCTGCTATTTTTTTCTCGTCGAGTTTTGAACCAATAACGCACACTTTACCAATAATTTCAGGCTCGCCAACTCTTATTTCATACTCGCCAGACACTAAATCAAAATAGTACCACTTATCGTTATCACTTGCTTTAACAAAACCCTTTGCTCTTAAAATCAAGCCAAGATCAGCATTTTCATCACAAAGCGTTGATAAAATGCTCTCTAACTTATCCTTAGAAAAGGCTTTAGGCGACTCCTCACCCCAAGAAGTAAACACTTCATCTGCGTGATGGTGATGATGGTCGTGGTGTTCATGGTCGTGGTGACAGCCACAGTCGTGATCATGATGTTCGTGGTCGTGGTGACATCCACAGTCGTGGTCGTGATGTTCGTGATCGTGATGACATCCACAGTCATGGTCGTGGTGTTCATGATCGTGGTGACAGCCACAGTCGTGATCATGATGCTCATGGTTATGATGCCCACAACAACAATGAGATTCTTTCATAAAGTTTTCTCTAAAATGCTTGATATTTTCGAAAGTTTTTAAAAGTTTTACGCCATCCAAAAGTTCAACTGGCGTCGCAACTATAAGTGCCTCTCCATTAATTTGTTTAATTAAAGACGCACTGTCAACAATCTTATCCTCCTGCAACTTGTCAGTTTTAGAAAGCACAACAACGTTTGCGTTTTCTACTTGGTCGTTATAGAACTCGCCAAAGTTTTTATGGTACATTTTGCATTTGCCAGCATCAACTACCGTTACACAAACGTTAACGCTTAAATCTGCATCAACGGTTTTAATAGCTTTTAAAATATCTGACAACTTACCTACTCCAGATGGTTCGATTATAATTCTTTCTGGGCTAAATTTTTCAACAACCTCTTTCATTGAAGATGAAAAATCGCCAACTAGCGAACAACAAATGCAACCCGAATTAATTTCTTTAATCTCTACACCACTTTCTTTTAAAAAAGCACCGTCAATGCCTATTTCGCCAAATTCATTTTCTATTAAAACGACCTTTTCAGTTTTAAATATTTCTCCGTACAATTTTTTAATAAGCGTTGTTTTACCAGCACCTAAAAAACCAGAAATAACGTCAACTTTAATCATAATAGTCTCCTTTTCTTATGATATAACTATTATAAACCTTTTTTAAACATATTGCAATTAAAAAATAAAGTGGAGTAAAAATTACTCCACTTTTATTATTATAATTTTAATTATCTCTTTAAGAGAACTTCTTTTTCATAAGTCTTAACTTCTTCAAGCCAATCAAGACCAACGCTTGCACCCTTAAGTGCACAGTAGTAATCCCAAACGAGAGATACAGGAGCTGCTTTAAACTCTTGAGCAAATGCCATTCTTGAAGTATTGTCGCCTTCAGCCTCTGCTGTCTTAAGCATATCAACAGGAGTTAAGAGAGAGCCTAAAAGAGCCTTTCT
>JAFVSF010000273.1 GCA_017503885.1 Clostridia bacterium | reverse complement strand
CCTATCGTCTGTAACTATTGCACCACGTTCTAAATTTACGCCGATAGTTTCAAGTCCAATACCTTGAGTAACTGCTCTACGACCAATAGAACAAAGAACCTTTTCTGCAACGACCTTTTCGCTCTTGCCGTTTCTTTCAAATACAACCCCGTCAGATTCAATTGCAGTGACCTTGCAACCAAGGTCAAATACAACACCTTTTCTTTCGAGTGCTTTTTGTAAAATACCGGAAATTTGTTTTTCAGTAGGTCCGGCAATTTTATCTAGCATTTCTACTACGGTTACCTTTGTTCCTACTGAAGAAAAGTAACTTGCCATTTCTAAACCGATAACGCCACCGCCGATAACAACTAAAGATTCTGGGATTTTTTCCAAGTCAAGAATCTCTCTATTCGTCATAACGTAGCCGGTTGCAATATTTTCTTTAAGACCAGGAATAGGAGGAATTACAGGCATAGAACCGGTAGCTATAATAAGTCTTTTAGCAATAACCGTTTCGTCGCCAACCTTAATGCTATAACCCTCGTCAGCCTTGCCAAGAATTTGAGCTTCGCAAGTCTTCATAGTAACTTTGTTTCTTTTAAGTTGAGATTTAACACCACCAACCAACATTTTAACTACACCGTTCTTTCTTTGAACGACGAATTTTTGGTCGATTGAATTTGGTCCAGTAACCTTTACACCGTATTTTTCTGCGTGGTTAGCATAGTCTAAAACCTTTGCAGAGTTTAAGAAGGTTTTACTTGGAACACACCCTTCATTTAAGCATACGCCACCAAATTCCCTCTTTTCAGCAACTAAGGTCTTTAAGCCTGCGTGACCAGCCCTCTCTGCAGCAAGATATCCTGCAGGACCGCCTCCGATAACAACTAAATCATAAATTTCCATAGTTAGAACTCCTTATATACATTTACTATCAACCATGAGGTTGTAGCTGAAATTTTCTAAATATTCTTTTAACTCTTTTAGGAATTTACCGGCAGGCGCACCATCTAGAGCTCTGTGGTCGAAAGTGAGAGAAAGCGTCATAGCTGTATATGGAACCATTGCGCCGTTCTTGTCAATTTTAACACGAGTTTCTAAAGTGTTAACGCCAAGAATACCCGTTTGTGGAGGATTGATAACTGGTGTAAAGCTTTCAATTCCCATAGTACCAACGTTAGAAACGGTAAACGTACCACCAGTTAAAAGTTCAGGGTTAATAGCACCGCCAACAGCGTCGCTAGAAAGTTTTTTACTCTTAACTGCAATTTCTGAAAGAGACATAGTATCAGCACCGAAAAGCGTAGGAACTAAAAGCCCTCTTGGAGTATCAGTAGCAATACCCATATTAACGTGCTCAAAATATCTCATTGTATCGTTATTAATAAGATGTGCATTGAGGTCTTTATGATTTTTAAGAACTCTTGAAAGTGCAAATACAATAATATTATTAACGGTAATTGACGGAAGATTTAATTTTTCCGCATTGTCTTTTAAATACTTTCTGAAAGCCATAATGTTCGTGCAGTCGAAAGAAATGTTCATAGTGAGTTGAGCCATAGTTGAAAGGCTTGTAGTCATACCCTTTGCAATAACCTTTCTGATGTTTGGCATCTTTTCATCTTTGAACGCATTAAAGTCAACGTTAGCATTAGCCGTAGG
>JAFVSF010000272.1 GCA_017503885.1 Clostridia bacterium | reverse complement strand
TCAATATGCGTTTCGTAACCTTCTGGGAAAGACATAACGAAATCGTGTGCTTGAGCAAGTTTACTAGCTTCAACGATCTCTTCTTGGGTGGCATCTTCATTACCCCAACGCAAATTCTCATTTATAGTTCCTGCAAATAAAAGATTTTTTTGAAGAACCATCGCAACGCTATCACGAAGAGTTTGGATATTATAATTTCTTACGTCTATACCACCGACTTTTACGCTACCTTCCGTAACGTCATAAAGCCTTGGAATTAATTGAACAAACGTTGACTTACTAGAACCTGTACCACCTATAATACCAACGGTCATACCAGACTCTATTTCTACGTTTATATTCTCCAATGCAAACCTCTTTGCATCTTTTGAATATTTAAAATTTACGTTACTGAAAGAAATTGAGCCGTCTTTTACTTCAGTAACAGCGTTTTCTGGGTTTACAAGAGTGCTTTTTTCATCTAAAACTTCACAAATACGCCTTGCAGATTCTGCCGACATAGTAAGCATAACGTAAATCATAGAAAGCATCATAAGAGACATAAGAATTTGCACGCCGTACGTAAGCATTGCCGAGATATGACCTATATTTACGCCAAACATAGAATTAATTGAAAAATAAGAACCCACCCAAAGTATAAATATCATATTGAAATACATACAAAATTGCATAAGTGGCGTGTTAAAAGCAATGATTCTCTCTGCCTTTGTAAAGTCTAAACGTATATTTTCAGATGCCTTGCCAAACTTTTCTTTTTCATAATCTTCTCTTGAAAAACCTTTAACAACACGCATACCTCTAACGTTTTCTTCAATAGACTCGTTGAGTTTATCATATTTTTTAAATACCCTTCTAAATGCTGGCATTGCTTTTTTAGATATTATTAAAAGACCTAAAACGAGAACAGGTATAACTACAACGAAAGTTGCAGCCAATGGTCCTCCCAATATAAATGACGTAACAGTAGCAAAAATAAGCATCAACGGACTTCTAATTGCAGTACGAATTAACATCATAAACGACATTTGAACGTTTGACGTGTCAGTTGTAAGTCTTGTAACGAGAGATGCTGATGAAAACTTATCAATATTTTCAAAACTAAAATCTTGAATCTTTTCAAAAACATCTTTTCTTAAATTTTTAGAAAAACCTGAAGATGCTTTAGCACAGGTGTATCCACCAAGACCACCACAAGTAAGTGATAAAAACGCCATTAAAATAAGCAATCCACCTAAAAGTATAACGCCGTTTATATCTACGCCGTTTTCAGCCCTAATATTATTGATAAGTTCTGCTACGATAAACGGCATAGCAACTTCTATTATCACTTCTAATATCATTAAAAAAACGGTAAATAACGCAGGTTTTTTATACTCACGAACACTTCCGGCAAGTTTTTTAATTACTCCCATATTAGCTCCTTTATTTTGATATGAATAATTGTAAAACTTTCAAATTTATATGTCAAGAATCTTTACTTTTATAAAGTGAAAATTAAATGATATTTTAGATTGAAAAATAGATATTTTTCATTTCTTTAGCATCTTCAGCTTGCGTTCCTGCTGATTCACATATTATAACAGGCTCAAGATTAAGATTTTTAAGTGCAACTGCCAAAGGCTCGAAATTTGGTCCATATACGCTATCGTCAAAAGTGAGATGTTTAATCTCGCCTTTTGCAGAATATTGTATTTTAGAAAAATGTACGTGAAAATTCTTCATTTTCTCGTAGCCTAACTCTGAAATCATGTATTCAAGCCTTGATTGATAGTCAAAAGTAGTTTTCAAACTACCACCTTCTCTTGCGTTTACGTGTCCAAAATCAACCGTTGGAATATAGCATTTATCTATTTTGCAAAATTCCACAATCTCTTCTATCGTGCCGATTTGCCCAAGTTTACCCATTGTTTCAGGGCAAAATTTCATATCTTCAAAGCCTAAAGCGTAAATCTTATCCCTTAAAATCTTTAATCTTTCTACAGTTTTATTTACTGCCCAATCTCTAGTTGCTTTACCTTGTGATGCAGGATGAAAAATTACTCTATCTCCTTGCATTAATCGCATCATTCTAGCACTATTTAAGACGTAATTATATGAATTTTCAGCCTTTTCTTCTTCAGTTGTAGCAAAATTAATAAAATATGGAGCGTGTACGCTCAAGCCAACACCTTGCTCTTTAAAGGCATTTCCTATTATAACAGCCTTTTCATCGCTCATATTTACCCCTCTTCCAAAGGAGTATTCATAGTAATCTAACCCTCTATCTTTACACCACTTTGCAGCCTCTTCCGTGCCTTTGTGCTTTTCAAGCAAAAAGCTTTCGCTATTTCCACTTGGTCCAAATTTAATCATTGTATTTCCCTCAAATCACTTTGCAACTGCAAAGTCAACTCTTCAATATTGTTAAATTTAATACATTTTCGTATAAATTTGTCAAAGTAAACTGTTATTACTTTTCCGTATAAATCGCCTTGATATCCGTCTAAATACGTTTCCGTCAGCACGTCGTTCAAGTCAAACGTAGGTCTTGAACCATAGTTAGTTATGCCATTATAAACCTTTCCGTTTAAAATTACGTGAGTTTTATATACACCCATCTTTATCTTAACTTTATTGCTATCAATTACAACGTTGGCAGTAGGAAATCCCATTTCTCTCCCAACTTCTCTACCATGTACAACCTCGCCTGTGATAGAATAACATTCTCCTAAAAGTTGGTTTGCAAGCTCAATTTCGCCACGCAAAAGTAAGTGCTTTATATCGGTAGTTGAAACCCTAATCCCGTTTGACGTAACGTCATCAACAACGTGCAATTCTATACCGATATTTTTGCATAATTCACTGAGTAAATTTACATTGCCAACGCCATTTCGTCCAAACCTATAATCCTTACCACAAACAATGGCTTTCACTTTGAAATTAGTTATTAAAGTATTAAAGAATTTAAGTGCGTCTACTTGCGAAAACTCTTTTGTAAAATTTGTTGAAATTACAGTATTTACCGATAATTTTTCAAGTTTTTCTATTCTTTCTTGGTAGGTGAACACAAGCCCGTTTGAGCAATCTAAAACACTGTCTACGTCGTTTGTAAAAGTAAAGACTGCGTAATTGCAATTTAAAGTTTTAGAAACGTCTTTTGCCCTATTTATTATAGCCTTATGCCCTACGTGTATAGAATCAAAAAAACCTAGTGCAACGACAATTTCTTCGTTGCTACCCTTATAAAAATCTATAGTTTTCATGTTCTTACGTACGCTTTAACTTTAAGCTTACCCTCTCTCATTTCGCCAACGCCGTAAAATCCATCTGGACAAAAAACTTTATACGTGCCGTCGGCTATATCAAAAATATCGTACAAACCATTGAAAAGCCGTTCAGTTTGCTTTGCGTTTAAATTTATTATAGGATAATCAACCACGTCTTGTGGTGATATTAAAAAAGATTCTTTGTCAGTTGCTTTTATAAACTCTTCGGCTTTTACACTGTTTTCAATGGTAAAAATACCAGATTCTACCCTTTCTAAAGCAGTCATTGTTGCGCAAGAAGAGCAAAGTTCGCCTAAATCCCTCGCTATTGAACGAATATACGTACCACCTTTACATTCAATCCTTAAGACAAACTCTTCTTTAGAAACTTGTTCTAAAACCTCAATAGAGTTTATTGTTACTTTTTTTGGAGGAAGTTCAACTTTTTCGCCCTTTCTTGCAAGTTCATAACTACGCTTGCCATTGACACATTTTGCTGAATAAGCCGGTGGAATTTGCATAATTTCGCCTACGAGTTTTTGACTTTCAACTTTAACACGCTCAACGTCTGGAATAAAATCACAAGTTTTTTCTACCTTGCCTTCCATGTCGAGAGTATCTGTTTGATAACCAAAAGTAAAATGGGCAACGTAAACCTTTTTCTTATCTAAAAGATAGTCAAAAAGTCTTGTTGATTTTCCTATTGCAACTGGTAAAACACCACTTGCTAATGGGTCTAACGTTCCCATGTGACCAACAACTTCTCCTCTTATTGATTTTTTAACAGCATTTAAAACGTAAGCCGAACTTACGCCCTTAGGCTTGAATAAATTAAGAAACCCGTTCACTTTTCACCTAATTAAAAATTTATAGATATTGCTCTTAATATTTTATCTTTTACGTCCTCGTAAAAACCATGTATTAAACATCCACTTGCAAGCACGTGTCCACCACCACCAAAAGATGAGGCGACTTCATTTACGTTGACTTTACCTTTACTTCTTAAACTAATCTTATAGGCATTATCCTTAGTTTCCATCAAAGACACCGCAACTTCAACGCCCTCAATCGAAAGTGGAAAATCTATAAAGCCTTCAGTCATATCTTGCGTTGCAGAAAACTTTTCAAAATCTCTTTTAAATACTGAAATTATAGCAATTTTTCCATCTTCAAAAAATTTAATACCATTAATTACGTGAGCATAGAGTTTTGCCCTTTCAATCTTTTGGTTTTTAAACATTGCATAAGAGATTTTATTAAGCGATGCACCTTTTTCTACAAGTTCTGATGCAGTTTGTAAAGTTGCTTTCGTTACGTTATTGTGCATAAAATTACCAGTATCTGTAACAACGCCAAGTAACAAGGAATTTGCAACGCTATCATTAACTTCTCTGCCTAAATAATTGATAAGTCCATAAACAATCTCACAGCAAGAAGCCCTATCATCAACGTAATTAAACTTTGCATAACGCTCATTGGAAACGTGGTGGTCAACGTTTATTGTAACTTGATTTTTAACAAATAAACCATAACTATCACCAAGCATCATCTCCGATGCACAGTCAAGTGCTATATGACAACTGTACTTTTTAGTTACATCGCTAGGTAAAAGTGTTTTACCTATAAAATCAAGTGCATAATACTTTTCTGGTACTGGTTGCGGGCAAACGATATCTGCAATTTTGCCATCAACCTGCTCTAAAGCATGTTTTAAAGCAAAAGCACTTCCTAAAGTGTCGCCATCTGGTCTATTATGACAAAAAATTAGAACTGTTGAATATTTTTTTAATTCAATTGCAACGTCTTTAAGCGTCATCTTCATCACCTTCTGGAGTATTGTAGGTAAAACCACTTATAATCTTATCAATCTTATTACCGTAATCAGAAGAAGTATCCAATAAAAATTTAAGTTCTGGCACTGTTCTAATTCGCATAATTTTAGCAAG
>JAFVSF010000271.1 GCA_017503885.1 Clostridia bacterium | reverse complement strand
GAGCAAAACTACCCGAAAAAATTTAATTAAAAAATATTATCAAAACTTATCCTAAAGGTATTGGGAATTTGTCTAGTTAAGTTAATTAAAACGTTAACTTTAGAAAGGGCATCTTCCCATTTTTCATCTCTAACAAGTGTAACTGCCTCACTTACCCATAGGTCAATTTCTTTGATTTCATTGTGGGGTATAAAGGCGTGTAAAAATCTTTTTTTATCTTGCCAATTTTTTTGGACGGCTATAACGTCTTCTTCCACAGCCGTTTGGTCGTCTATTTTTTCGTATAGAACGTTTAAAACTATATCAAATTCCTTAAACTGACGGCTTACGAAGTTACTTTCGTAAATTGCACCAACAAGTATTATTAGCGAAACAACTACTATAGATATAATTGATTTTACCATTTTACCCCCTCCGCAAGAGAAAGAGAGAGTATCTTGAACTTTTTATCTTTTGCCTTGTAATACACTCTGCCTTCGCCGTCAATCGTCAAAACTTCCGTACGCTTAATACTTCCATTTTGAGATTTTACAAAGTCCGTCAATTGTTGTTCAGAAAATTGAATAAACCTTAAATTCTTTTTATTTGCTTTGCCGTCGCTAATTATAATTAAGGGCAAAGAGGTGTGCTTTTTGTCTTTTTCTTTATTTTCTACTGCGGAAAGTTTTCCGTTAGACTCAAATATGGCATAGTCTAGGTCGTCTAGTGCAAAATATCCGCCAGACCGCATTGATTCGATAAGGTCTTCTACTCCCATATTGTTGCGTTTTAATTCTTTCATATCAATTCCGTTTTTATTTATTACTATACTTGGTTTTCCGGAAATGAAAATTTTAAAAAAATCTCCGCCCTGCTCTAATAATGATAGCAATTGATGTAGTAAAAATAAACCTAAAATAGCAACTATTCCATAGGTCAAGGGTATAGAGACGTCTGCCATAGGAATTGTAGCAAGGTCTGCGATAATAAGGGTGACTATAAATTCATATGGTTGCATTTCGCCAATTTGACGTTTTCCCATAAGACGCATAACTATAATGAGAGTTATAAAAATAATAAAAGTTCTAATTAAAGTAACTGCCATATTATTTATTATGATAATTACTATTAATTTTTATGCGATTTTTATTTTTATAATAAACAATTCTTGACAGTATAATATAAAAATGTTAAAATCAAATTATTAAATAGAGTAGCAAAGATGCGTCAAGTGTTGCAAAATGGGATGTCGTTTGCAAACGAAAGGTAATCTGCGGTGTCTTTGCGCGTCCGCTATTAATCTGCACACGCAGTATTACTATCGGTCTCTCTAAAAATTTTTTGGGAGATTTTTTTATGTCAAATTTACTTGCATCTAGCGTTCCTAAACCCTTTGATATTCCAGATATTTTTAGAAACATAGCCTCACGTTGGTATGTTTATCTTGTTATCGGAGTCCTTTCAGTATTATTGTTATTAGTATTGTTATTAAAAAAGCAAAGACGCAATTTGTTAAACAATACTCAAAAAATAGTATATACTTCTATTCTTTCAGGCTTTGCCTTTTTAACCGCAATTTCAAAGGGTTTAAGATAAATTTCACGAAGTGTTCGCTCGTCTATCTCCACACTGGTTATACACCTGTATTTCTCCTGATTGTTAACCGCAAAATGCTTTAAACTGCAGGCAACACCATTATTTTGCAGGCCATTTATATATGCGGCACCCATTTC
>JAFVSF010000270.1 GCA_017503885.1 Clostridia bacterium | reverse complement strand
GTAATCGCAGTATTTAGCGGTTGAGTCTTTTTTCTTAAACCAGATAGAGGTTTCACCACGTAGTCCAAAAGGACCTAGTATTTCAAATTTTTCGCAATCGAGTAGTGGTGTAAGTATTTTTGCAAGCGGTATTACGAGGGTGTCGTGCCAACCGCCTATTTTAGATTTTTTCTTTTCAAGTCGTGAAATTTTCATTTCGTAGTCTATAATACGTTCGTTTATTCTGCGTTCTTCTTTGTCTTTAGATAAATATGATTCATATAATTCTGTTATTTTTTTCATAATGTTTACTCCTTGTGTATAGTTTTAATTGGTGAGCAATGTCACGTTGCTCTTTGTGGGTTAAGCCGCCATTTGTATTTTTGAAAGTTGTTTATTAGCGTATGGCAACCAGTTTTTATAGACGTACTTTGTTACGTCTTCTTGAGGTTCTCTATCGTGGTATCCGTAGCATTGAAGAACAGTCCTTCTAGACGGTGAGTATTCAACCGTAACAAAAGGTTCGGTAGGATTATCAATAGTTCTCACGAAGAAAATTAAACTCTCTTCACGGGCGAATTTTTGGTCGTAATTCATACTTCCTACGCAGTGTTTAAGGGTTTCACCTTCTTGAACTAATTCGTCTGGGGTTTTTGCGATAATCATCATATAGGGCGACTTACTGTTCTTTTCAAGTGCTAAATACTTGCTTGCAATCGTTGAAAAACGGTTTACAAATTGTTCATGCTCTTCTTTCTCTTCGGCAAGGCGTTTTGTCTTGCTTTGGTCTATACGTATGTCGTGCCACTTTTTAAACTCTTTAGGAAAAACGTTTTTCTTTTCGTTCATATTAAGACCTATATGCTTACATGACTTGTAATAATCGTAGTACGAACTAAAATTTGTTTTTTGGTTTTCGAGATATAAAAAGAAACCTTTTAAGTTGTCCTTAAAGCGTTCCATTAGTTCTTGTCTACCATCTTGCTTTTTAATGTCGTTTTTGTGTGATTCTACAAACTGTATATCTTGTAGAGGTTGTCCTGTTTTATATGCTATTATTACCGTATTGACATAATAACGTTTACTGCATAGTTCTTTACGGTTATAGCAGAGCCAGTTTCTAAATTTAATATCGTTAGTTGCCTTACGAAGAATTGTTTTACTACTTGCATAATACGTTAGCCCTAATTTAAGTACGTATTCTATAATAGGGAATTCTCTATAAAGTCGTAACTCTTCTATTATATCTTCGCCATCATATAGATTGATGGCAGAGTATTTAAACTCTTTGATTTTTAAAGCATATTCTTTGTTTAGAACAGGAGCGTACGGGTCTAGTTGGTTATCCCAAGCGTAGTCCCATTCGCCGTCTTCCCACCAACGTTTATTAGTTGTTAAACCTTCAGCGTGCCAACCAACTCTATAGCCTGCTATACGGTAAAATACTAGATCTTTTACGTAGCAGATTTCGGAATCTAGTCCGTGAACGGCTACTTGCTTTAAATTCCACTGTGAATAGTTCTTTCTTACGGCGACTGTAACTTTGGTGAGTTCACCGTTATTTTTTGTTAAGTAAGAATAAAAAATGGTGTATTTTTTCATATAGTCAACGTCACCCTTTTTAGCCTCTTTTAAAATCATTTTTTCCATATACTTTGGAATGGGTTTTATCTTCTCAATTTTCATAATAATCAACCTATAGCCACGTTTTCTTCAAATAAATCTAATAATTTAATCAATGATTCTTGATCGAATGCTTTCATAAGTTCTTTTTCTTTATCAAGGTCTTCTTTAGGAAAAGCACAAGACGGGTTATATTCGTCTTCGATTTCTTTTTCATTAGATTTATAAGTTTTAGTGGTTTCCTTTTGTGGTATTGAAGTAATGAACGTGCCGTTAGTATCAATAGCGATTAGGCTATGATTTTCGGCAATTTTATCAAAGTAATTTTCGGCGCAGTGATATGGAAAACCAATCATAGGAATACGGTGGTTTAGTCCACAATCACGACCTACTAAAGTTAAGTCAAGTTCCTTTGC
>JAFVSF010000269.1 GCA_017503885.1 Clostridia bacterium | reverse complement strand
GATTGCACCATCCGTTGTCAGCAGTGCAGTTATGTTAGTGCCTTCTATACCGGTTTATATTTTACTAACCAGCCTAATTGGAAGCTCTTACTTTGCAAATTTAGTGGCGTTTGGATGTTCCGGTGTCCTTGCGCTTGTCGCTTACTTGATAGCAATGAAGAAACTTGGCGGCATAAGTAAAGAAGATGTGGATTCTATATCACCTAGAATTTCAAAAATATTACGTTTGAAATAATGATTGCTAAAAAGAAGGAACAACACCCAAAAATCGTTCCACCAACCCACATACCTTTTCTTCCGTTGAATAGAGAAAGGGCAATAGCTAAAGGCAAGGTAAGTATAGCTGGGGTAAAATTACCAAAAAAGGCAGTAAAAACGAACGTTTCTATAAGAAGAAAAACAAACATTAAGCCAGCCATAACGCCATAAAAGGCAATTTTTCTTGAACTATTTTTTTTCATAAAACCTCCAATCGAGTTCCCACGTAGGATACCCGTAAGAAAAATAAAAAATGTAGTCGAACCTATAAAAGTATCCGCAAATTATATTATATACTAAATATTTATAAAAATCAAGGCGATTTAAATTAAAAAAGTCGTGTAACAAATTATTGAGCAAAAAAATATAATATATTGATAGTTAAACTATCAAATAATTTAGGAGGAAAAGTTATGTTCAATACTTGTGGCTGTGGCGACAATTGTTGCCTTTGGATACTTATTATCCTATTAATACTCTGCGTTTGCAAAAATGGCTGTCTAAACGGCATTTTAGATAAACTTTGCAACTGTGGATGCCTTATACCACTCATTTTAGTTTGGTGCTGTTGCTGTGGTGGTGGCTGTCATGACAAACATGGAATGGATTTCGGTTTTGGTGGCGGTTGTTGCAAATAACAAAATAATACATATTCACTAAATAGTGCAAAAAGTCTTGTGAAAATTTCACAAGACTTTTTTGCCGTTAAAATTTATTCGTTAACCAATATAAATCCTATCTACTCTTTTCGATATAGAGCAAACAACCTCATAAGAAATTGTACCAATATCTTTTGCCATATCTTCAACAGTGTAAATTTCACCAATAAGTTCAACTTCGTCCCCGACTTTTAGAGTATTAAAATCAGTAACGTCAACCATAAATTGATCCATACATATTTTGCCAACAATCGGGGCTTTTTTACCGTTTATAACAACCACACCCTTATTTGATAAACGCCTATCAAAACCATCTGCATAACCCGTTGGAACTGTTGCTATAACCGATTTTCTTTTAGTTTTATAAGAACACCCATAGCTAATATATTCTCCTTTTTCGACAGTTTTTAACATTATTACTACCGATTTCCACCTAAGTATAGGCTTTAAACCAAGTTTTTTACTTTCTTTGTTTGGGTATAACCCATAAAGCATAACCCCTAATCTAACGTGATTAAAAATATCCTTATTATAACTTAAACCACCTATAGAATTTAAACAATGGATAAACGTGAATTTCTGCTCTTTGCAAACTTCAAGGACTTTTTTAAACCTTTCAATTTGTTTAAGAGTAAAGCCCCTGTGTCTCTTTTGGTCTGCACACGACAAATGAGTGAAAATACCAACGACGTTTAACTTTTTAGCATATTCATTTATTATTTTACCACAACTTATTTCATCGTTTGCACAAAACCCTATTCTATTCATTCCTGTATCGATGGCAATTTGCGTTTTTATAGGCAATTTAGTTCTTATAATGCAATCTGCATATTCTTCAGACACAACGGTTTGAATAATATCATACTTTATATGACTACTAAAATAACAAATAGGTGTATGCGATAAAACTAAAATAGTACCTACTATGCCGTTTTTTCTTAGTTTTACACCTTCTTCTATTGTTGCTACTGCAAAATGTTTAACTCCTATTTCTTCAAGTTTTTTTGCAACTTGAACGTCGCCATGTCCGTACGCATCAGCTTTTACAACTGCAATTATCTCTTGAAAATCTTTAAGATAACCTTTATACGCTAAATAATTGCTTTGTAGTTTATTTAAATCAATTTCTATCCACGACCTTAATATCATAATAAAATATATGTTATTTTAAACTAATTCTTGACAGCGATAATTTACAATGATAAAATTTAATCGAGGTATATAATGAAACATTTATTAAAAAGTAATTTTCATAAATCAATATTATCTTTCATACTATCCCTTTTTGCAGGACTTTTAATTTTTTTATCAATTAATTTTCTAGGAAAAACGGGATATTTGTTCCTCTTTTTCTCTTCTTCTGTATTTGTTGCGATTTCAATATTATTAAACGTGATAGTTTTAAAAGAAAAATCTAAACTTACAAAATTAAACTTTATTTTTGCTATAATATCCACTATTTTTAGTCTAGTATGCACTATTGCATTTACCTATTACTTTGCTGTTTTGATATTTTTTATTTAATAATTTACATTGTTTAAAACGCTCTACTTCATCAAATAGAGCGTTTTTATTAAAATTTTAATAAAATGCTTGACAATACGTATATATTATAATAAAATAACAAGTGTTATATAACAAATGTTATTTTGTGAGGTAACTATGCCACCAAAAGTTAAAATTACTAAAAGCGATATTATTCAAACGTCAATTTCTTTAATAAGAAACTTAGGCTATGATGCTCTTAACACAAGAAATATAGCCAAGGAATTAGACTGCTCAACCCAACCTATATTTTCTAATTTTGCCAGTATGGAAGAGCTTGAAAAAGAGGTATTTCTCTACACTTATAATATATATTTAAGTTTTATAGAAAGTGAGACTTTAGGCGAAAAATACCCTAAATATAAAGCGTTTGGCATGGCATATATTAAATTTGCACAAGAAGAAAAAGAACTTTTTAAACTTTTGTTTATGAGCGATAGAAAAGGTAAAGATTTTATTCCAACAAATGATTTTGACCAGTCTATTCAAATGATAATGCAAGCAAACGACGTACCTAAAGAACTTGCCACAAAAATACACGTAGAAATGTGGGCGTTTGTTCACGGAATTGCCGTTATGTTAGCCACGTCGTTTGTAACCTTTGAGTGGACTTTTATAAGCGATATGGTTACAGATATTTATCAAGGATTACGTGCAAGACACGTGATTAAGGAGAATTTTAATGATAGCAATAAAAATTGAAGGGCTTACAAAAGAATATAAAGACGTAGTTGCTGTAGATAATTTAAATTTAGAAATTTACGAGGGCGAATTACTATCTCTTTTAGGTGTGAACGGTGCCGGCAAAACGACAACGATAAAAATGCTCTCTTGTCTAACTACACCTACATACGGCGACGCAATTTTGCTTGGAAAAAGTATAGTTTCAAATTCTTTAGAGGTAAAATCACTTATTGCCGTATCTCCACAAGAGACTGCTATTGCACCAAATCTTACAGTAAAAGAAAATTTACAACTAATTTGTGGAGCACACTGCTTTTCTAAAGAAAAAAGAATTGCAAAAATAAATGAAATGACCTCTTTACTCGGTCTAAAAGACATTTTGGATAAAAAGGCAAGCAAATTATCTGGTGGCTGGCAAAGAAGACTTAGTATAGCCATGGCACTTATTAGCGAACCTAAAATTCTTTTTCTTGACGAACCGACGCTTGGATTAGACGTTCTTGCAAGAAGTGACCTTTGGGATTTAATAAAGAGTTTAAAAGGCAAAATTACCATTATATTAACAACACACTATATGGAAGAGGCTGAAGAACTCTCTGATAAAATTGCAATTATGAAAGACGGTAAACTTTTGCTCGTTGATAGCCCCGCGAATATAAAAGAACAAACCAATACTGACAGCATTGAAAAAGCATTTATAAGTATTGTAAAGGGGGTGTCAAAATGAAAATGCTCTCGTTTACAAGTAGAAACGTAAAAGAAATAATTCGAGACCCATTAACGCTAGCATTTGGACTTGGTTTTCCCCTAGTGTTATTATTACTTCTCAGTGTGATTCAGGCAAATATTCCAGTTGAATTATTTGAAATAAAGCACTTAACACCTGGAATTACAGTCTTCGGTTTGTCGTTTATGTCGCTTTTTTCAGCAACTCTTATATCAAAAGATAGAAGTAGTGCTCTTCTTCAACGACTTTACACAACCCCTCTTACGCCAATAGATTTTATTTTGGGTTACACTTTGCCAATATTACCTATTGCATTATTACAATGTATAATTTGTTATATTGTCGCATTTGGTTTAGGTTTAACGATTAGCATAAATATTCTTTATGCAATACTCTTTATAATTCCTATTTCTATATTATTTATAGCATTAGGCTTACTTTTTGGAAGCATCTTAAACGATAAACAAGTAGGTGGAATATGTGGTGCATTGCTCACAAACCTTTCAGCGTGGCTTTCTGGCACTTGGTTTGACTTAAATTTAATTGGAGGAGCTTTTAATAAAATTGCATACGCCTTGCCGTTTGTACATGCAGTTGAAATGGAAAGAGCCTTGCTTTTAGGCAATTTTACTGGCATTTTCCCTCATATTTGGTGGGTACTTGGCTATGGCATAACTACTTTATCCGTTGCTGTGCTCTTATTTTTAAGACAAATGAAAAAACAATAATGATAACAAATAATTTAAAGAAGATAATTTTTTCTGCTCTATTTTTAGCAATGGGATTTATTCTACCTTTGTTTATAGGGCAAATACCAACTATTGGACAAATGCTCCTACCGATGCACATCCCAGTATTTTTGTGTGGTTTTATTTGTGACTGGAAATACGGAGCATTGATTGGTTTTATATTGCCATTATTAAGATCTCTACTCTTTTCCGTGCCAATAATGTACCCAACTGCTATTGCCGTTGCGTTTGAAATGGCTGTTTACGGGCTTATAACAGGACTTATCTTTGGTGTTTGTAAGAAAAAGAATGTAATTTCAGTCTACGCATCAATGCTACCGGCTATGATTTTAGGAAGAATGGTAAGATGTTTTGCAGAAATTGTTTTACTCAATTTAAAGGGTAATCCTTTTATTTGGAAAACCTTTGCTTCAATGGTTATTTTACATTCTCTTCCTGGAATTATACTACAATTAATACTCATCCCAACTGTTATTTTAACAATTAAAAATGCAAAAATAATAAATAATAAAAAGTAATAATCATCCACCCGAATATCGAGTGGATGATTATTTTACTACGTTAAATATATAAATACGTGTTTGATTGATCTTTTAAAAACTTTCTTATCTCTTTCCAGTTTGACATATATTTGCTTAACTCTCGTTTAAAGTATTCACCGTGATTTGCGTATTTTAAATGGCAAAGTTCGTGAAGAACTACATAATCTAAACAAAATTCCGGTAAACACGCTAAATATAAAGACAAGTTTATAGCCCCAGTTAAAGAGTTGCAACTACCCCACCTAGAAACAGTCTTCCTAATAGACAACGAACTGCCTTTTAGCCCAGTTATACTCTCCCACTTTTCAAAGTATTCTTTAGATTTTAAAAGTAAAACCCTTTTTAAAAGTTTCTCGTATTGATTTTTCAAGGCGTCGTTAGACGTATCTTTAGTGTAAAAAACGACTTCATTGTCCTTTAAAACGCTTTTATTCGTTTTTGACGGCACTACGCTAACACTATGAATTTTTCCTAATATATAAACGGTTTCGCAGTTTTTAAAGTCTAAATGGCGTTTTGTAGGCTTTTGATTTAACTTGTTTTTTACCCAATCTAACTTTGCAATAAAAAAGTCTACCCCTGCATTTTCACTACAACGGTTTGGAATAGTTAAGGAAACTTGTCCTTCTCTATCGATTTTAATTCTTATGTTTTTTACGTTACGTCTTTCAACGTCAACTTCTATTCCACAAATAAACTTTTTCATATCTTGATAAAACTGCCGTTGCGAAAAGCAACGGCAGTAACTTATTTATTTTGCATATTCAACGCAACGCCATTCTCTAATAACGTTAACTTTGATTTGACCTGGATATTCAAGCTCGCTTTCGATCTTCTTTGCAATGTCTTTTGCAAGGAATAATGCTTGACTATCGTCAATTTGTTCTGGTTTTACAACAACTCTAACTTCTCTACCTGCTTGAATTGCATAAGCTTTTTCAACGCCTGCAAAGCCAGAAGAAATGTTTTCAAGTTGTTCAAGACGCTTGATATAGTTCGTGTTAGTTTCACGTCTTGCACCAGGTCTAGCACCCGAAATAGCATCTGCTGCTTGAACAAGTACTGCTTCGATGCACTT
>JAFVSF010000268.1 GCA_017503885.1 Clostridia bacterium | reverse complement strand
TTTTTATTTTTAACGTAAATTAAACTTATTAGTTATCTTCATTTTTATCTTTGGGTTTTATACAAAGCAAAACGATAATTCCTGCCAAACAGAGTGTACCAACCGATAAGAAAACAACAGACCAAACGTTATTCTGTAACCAATCACTAGCCGGCTTAACGTAAATTGGCTTGTTTGAAATATCTACTACGATACTTGCCTCGCTCGAGAAAGCGTTAGTGGCAACCACGTTACACTTTATCTTATAATAACCTATTCTATCCGGTGTAAAAGAAAGCTTTCCGTCATAAGAAATCTCTTTTAAATCCGCATAAGTAAATCCGTCTTTATTATAATCTTCAGTAACCTCAATTGACCTAGGAATTTCAACCCAATCTTCTTCATTTTCAGAATTAGTTTCAGAATAGAAAAGTGTGTAATTAATTATAGGGTTTTCGCCAGCAACGATAGTAAATGAAGGTGCTGTAAACTTTGTATTTAAGTATCCACTCTTCTTAGAAGTTGATGCCGTTACTGAAACAGGATAGTTATCTAATACGGTGAAAGAGAAAATATATCCGTAATACTCTTTCTCTGTAATTATATTTGAATCATCTTCATCTACGACGTAAAAATCTTCAATCTGCATCGAATTGCCTTGAGCGTCTTTAAACATAACGTAGAACTTATATTCGCCAGCCCTTGTTAAAGGAATAGTTGGAGAAGATTTTAAGCTACTAAAATCTTTGGTAGTATAGACGGTTGACTCAGGCAAGCAGTAATAAAGTTTTCCTGACAATTTCTCATAAGCGGTAAGGTCGTCAGATACGAGGTCTTTCATTGATGGAAGTGTTAAACTCTTATCTGCACCAACTGGAACGTAAACGATTTTGCCACCTTCTTTACTATAAATAAGACTTTCTTGAATTTTATTAATAAAAGTTGCTTTTGCGTCAGCATTAAGATTGTATTGTGGAGCGGTAGTATCAGAACTCTTTTCAACTACTGCTACTTTGTAAGTTTCAATTACGTTGTCAGCTTTATCCGTGAAATAAAACTCGCAATCGTTAGTAACGGAAACAAAGCTTACGTTCTTGCTAGTTTTATCTAAACGAGCGTCAACACCATCTTTAACCGAAAGTAAAATATCTGTATCATTGTAAAGTTTATAAACGTAATAAATTTCTGATTCTGCAAAACTCAAAGAATAGTCCAAACCACGAATAACTTTACCATTATGGATAGTGCCGTTATCAAGTTCCAATCTTGGAAGTGCAGTGGAAAGTTTTCCATCAGTGCCTACCACAAATGTTTGTAAATAAGCACCTTGTAACTCGCCGTTTACAATTGATGACGTACTTGCTTTTTGACCGACGTAGCGAATTTTAAGGTTGCTTGTAATTGCAGGTTGTCCATTTTCAGCGTCAACTAAATCTAATTCAAAAGAAATTTTTGCCGTAGCCTTATCTTCTGATTCAATTTTATAGGTGTTTTGTGCGTTGATTACCATATTGTTAACGGTAATATTCAAAACGCCTGCCTCTACTGTAGTACCAATAGCGATTACGTCTTGATTATTATAATTTGTAGCAACTACAACAGGACTATTTGAACCATTATAGCTTGCTAATAAGTTTTTGTTAGAATCTAATTCTAAGACTAAAATATTGTTTACTTCATCAGAATTAGCTAGGGCGTTTTCACTTTTAAAGTTGATATTTGCCTTTAAGATGTTTTCTGATAAAATTATTCCCATTTCAAAGTCATTAACGACTAATTTACGCTTAAACTCGAAAGACGTGCCATCTACAACTGAAATATTCATATTGCCGTTGCCGTCAGTTTCAATTGGAGTTTCCGTGCCGTTACTTGTGTATTGAAAAATTCCAGAGCCATTAACTTGTGAAGAACTTTCTTCTGCACCGACAACGTAAAAATTCATAAATACAAATGCCATAAAGAACATTATTATTGCTGAAAATATTAATATTAATTTAGA
>JAFVSF010000267.1 GCA_017503885.1 Clostridia bacterium | reverse complement strand
CCACGTAGACGTGTGTATAAGGGCTTTAGAACTTGGCTACGACGTGTTGCTTGAAAAACCTATTACGCCTATTGAAGAGGATTTATACAGGCTTTTAGAGGCCCAAAAGAAATACGGTGGAAAGGTTGTAGTTTGTCACGTTTTACGTTACGCTCCTGCATTTGTAAAAATCAAAGAAATTTTAAATACGGGTAAAATTGGTAAGGTTGTGTGCATAGACTGGCTTGAACAAGTTGCATATTGGCACCAAGCACACAGTTTCGTAAGGGGAAATTGGCACAGTGAAGAAGAAACCTCGCCAATGATTCTTGCAAAATGCTGTCACGACCTCGACCTTTTGCAATATTATGCAGATTCTAAATGTGATACCGTTTATTCGGTGGGTGAAGTTGCTTTCTTTAAGCCTGAAAATAAGCCCGAGGGTGCATCAAATCGTTGCCAAACGTGTAAATACATAAACGAGTGCGTTTATAGTGCAGAAAGGTTATATTGTGCTAAGAGAGATTATGATTTCGACAGATTAGAGCCTCTTCCAAAAGAAAAGGATGATGAGAGAAAGCAAGGTTGGCCGTTTAACGTAGTTGACCTTTCTCGCCCAATAACAGACGAGTCTATAAGAAAGGCGTATGAAAATAGCGATTACGGTAAATGCGTGTTTGAGGCAGATAACGACGTTGTTGACAACCAAACCGTAGTTATGAAATTTAAAAATGGTATAACGGCAAATCTAGTTATGACTGGTTTTACTCAGTTCCCTGGTAGAAAGATGACCTTCCACGGTACTCACGGCGAAGTTGAGATGGATGAAGAAAACGACTATATTAGAATTTCAGTTTACGGTAAGGGTACTGAATTTTTAAGCGTAAAAGAACTTATGCGTGATGCCTTAAAAGAGGATTTTGGTCACGGTGGTGGCGACGTGATGCTCGTTAGAGATTTCTATAAAGCCCTTTGCGGAGAGGAACTCGAAACCTCACTCGAAAGGTCAATTGAAAGTCATTTGATGGGCTTGGCGGCAGAAAAATCAAGAAAGAGTGGAAACGCTTGTAAGGTGCATAAAGAATAGAAAAGTAGGGCTATAGTATGATTATTCACGATATTTATAGTTATGGACAGTTGTTTTGTTTTAGTGGGTTAGACGGTGAAACGTCACGAAACGACGATTTTGTCGGTATGCTTATGGATGAGCCTATCACTATTCGTTTTCATTTCGATTCAACTGTAACGTTAAACCTTCCACTTGAGAAAAATGCTAAATTTAACGCCGTTACTGGCGATATGTTAGACGGGGAAAACTTTTTCGTAGCATTTGTCGATAGACACACTATCGTTGGCAAATCGCCTGTTAAACCTTTGGTTTTAACGGAAAAACAGAGCGAGAAAAAAGAAGAAGAAAACTGTCTTATAGTTGCTACAGATTTTGGCAAAAACTTCTATCTTATAACCGAGAAAAAAGATGGTAGTTATTATTTTGCATTTTCTTACGATAAAAAGGCTCAAGGCGTTTGGTCTGATGAAAAAATGAACGCTTTGAAAAAGGCAAGGCTTGACTATTTTAAGGACAAGCCAACAAGTCCAGATGAGAAATACGCTAAACTATTTACAAAGTGTTTGTCAATAAATAAAGAAAACGTGTACTCACCAGAGGGCGTTATAAAATGTAGGTGGACGACGCCAGATAGAGTGCCACATCGCTTTATGTGGATATGGGATTCAGTCTTCCACGCAATGGCTTTTTCAGAGTATAATATCGAAATGGCTAAAGACTCTATAAGGGCTGTTTTGGGCATGGTAAGAGAAGACGGCTTTTTAGCTCATATGATGAGTCCGGACGGCTTTATTTCTGAAGTTACCCAGCCTCAAGTTTTAGCGTGGGGAGTATGGTACGTTTATCAAAAGTGTGGCGATAAGTCGTTTTTAGAGGAATGTGCCGAGCCAATAGCCAAATTTTTATTGTGGACTAAAGACAATAGAGATAAGAACGGAAACGGGCTTTTGGAGTGGCTTACAGAACCCGATTATTTAGAGTGTAAGTGTGGAGAGTCTGGTCTTGACAATTCGCCTAGATTTGACTTTGATATCGAGATGGATGCAATAGATTTTTCTACTTGGCTTTGTAACGACGCTCACTATTTATCACTTATTTATAACGAACTTGGCATCAGCCAAAAAGCAGAATATTTTAGATCTTTACACGAGAACGTAAAGGCTAAAATCAACGAGGTTATGTGGTGCGAAGAAGACGGACTTTACTACGACGTTTTATTCGACGGCAAGTTTACCCACGTAGCAACTCCGTCATCTTTCTTCCCAATGCTTGCAGGTATTTGTAGCCAAGAGCAAGCCGATAAAATGGTAAAAGTTTTATTGGATGAGAATAGATTTTGGACAAAAATGCCAGTACCGTCTATGCCTAAAGACAGTGAGTTTTACGATATAGATATGTGGCGTGGATGCTCGTGGCTTAACTTGAACTATTTTATATTAGTCGGGCTACGCCGTTACGGTTACGAAGAAATTGCCGAAGAGCTTAGAAAGAGAACGTTAGATACCGTTTACGAGTGGTATCAAAAGACGGGTAACGTGTTCGAGTTTTATGATGCCGATAACAAGATTTGTCCACTATACTTAAAGCGTAAGGGCGAGCAACCACCAAAGCCAGATTATAGAGAGCACGTGCATTCAATTACCGACTACAACTGGTCGGCTTGTTTTACTCAGCTTTTAATTTTAAATAAATTTTGAGGGGTAGATAAATGAAAAGCAAACTAGATTTATACATCAAAGAGGGGTGGGCAAAGGCTAGAACGACTGGCACGGAAGAAGACTTAGATATGCCGTTTCCTTATATTCCTCCATCTATAGACGGACTTTTTCGTACCTTATATTATTGGGATACTTATTTTACAAATATCGGTTTAAATGCAGATGGACACACGGATTGGGCAAGGGAAAACGTAGATAACCTATTGTTTGCCCTCAATCACTTTGGTTGCGTTCCAAACTATACTAGAAAAGGCGGTGCAGACTTTTGCTCTCAACCTCCACTTTTATCTTTAATGGTAAGAGATATTTATATGTGGCTTAAAGATGAAGAGTGGCTCAAAGTTGCCGTTCAAGGTCTAGAAAAAGAATATAAGTTTTGGATGACAGAGAGAATTACGCCAATTGGCTTAAACCAATACGGTTGTAATGCAAAGGATGAAAAAGTACTTTTGGACTACTTTGACTACGCGAGTGATAGAGTGACGTTAGATAAAAATCTTCCTAAAGAAGAGAAACTTTGGGTGGCAAAAAACTTCGTTGCAGAGGCGGAAAGTGGTCAAGATTATAACCCTAGATACGACCATCACAACTCTTTAGATTACGTTCAAATAGACCTTAATTCTCATTTGTACGGGTTAGAAGATTTCCTTTGTAATTATTTTGACGGTAAAGATAAAGAAAAGTACGAATATTACAAAAAGCAAAAGGAAAAGAGAGTTGAACTAATCGAAAAGTATTGCTATAACGAAGAACTTGGTGTTTATTGCGACTACGATTTTGTTAGTGGAAAGAAAAACGATATAATATGTACGGCTTGTTTTCTCCCTTATTTTTACGGCTTTGCAAAAGAAAAAAGCGGGGCAAAGCGAGTATACGACGTGTTAAAATGTAAAGGTGGCGTAGTCGCTTGTCAAGACACTGGCGACAGGGAATTCCAATGGGGTTATCCATATATTTGGGCTCCTTGTCAATTCTTTGCTTATAATGCACTAAAAAATAGTGGTTTTGAATGCGAGGCAGAAGAACTTAGGTTAAATTACGTTAATTTGCTTTCTTCAGTTTACGAAAAGACAGGTGCTCTTTGGGAAAGATATGAAGAGGACGGCGAGGCAAAAGACCTTGAATATCCTAACCAACAAATGCTCGGGTGGACTGCTGGCGTGTATAGATATTTTTGTATGCAAGATAAAAATTGCGAGCACAAAATTTAAAAAGTGCCCGTATAAGTCGATTATTTAATATTTTAGTAGCGAAAGGCATTGTAAAAAACAGTGTTTTTCGCTATTTTTTTGTTAAATTTTTGGTGTTTTTTTAGTTTTTAGGTTAAATTTTGCATTTCATAAGACAATATTTATCTTGCAAATGTAATTAATATATGGTATAATTTATATTAACAAGCTTTACTGTTAGTAAAGGAGCTTGCAAAAGTAACAATCTAAAAAACAGATTGGTAAGGAGAAAGAATATGAACAAGGAGATTTATTTAAGGCCTATTGTTGAAGTGTTGTTGTTTCAAGATGACATAGTGACAGCATCAAATACGTTTGGTTCTGGTGATGACATTGGTGAAGATATCTTTGATTGATATCGGGTAGGGAAACTTAAATTACAAAAAGGGAGAAATTTTATGATTAAGAATTTCAAAAAGTTTATTCAAATATTTTTAGTTGCAGTCTTTGCAGTTGCTCTTTCGATTGGCACTTGGTCACTCGTTAAGCCACAAACTGCAAAAGCAGCAGATCAAGCTGTAACTTTTGGTTCAGCATGTTTAGGTGATGCTAGCGATGGGACTTACGGTACGTCAATTCGTTTTGATACTATAGGACAAACTTGGGAAACTTACCATAACTGGGTTAATGCGAGTGATTGGACAAGCATTGCAGATTACACTACCATTAACGGAAGAACGGTAACTGAAATCAACAATGCAAACCCTGGCGTTCAACCAATAACACTCATGATGCAACCAGCAGGTTCATTTAGTTTTTTAAGACTTTATATTCCTAATGATATTATGCCGCTTGGTGACGTTAAGAGTATGGGTATATTAGACGGTTGGTCTTTTAACAATGGAACGACTAACTTTACAACTTCGGCGGTTACCTTCTTGCGTACAGGCGATGCGATGGTTTTGGCTCAAAACTATACGACAACAACCAAATTAACGTCTGAAGATATCACAATAAGCGATGCTCAACTTGTTCATCGTCTGGCATCAATAGATCCTGTGAACTACGCAACGAGAGGTGCAGATTCTTACGTGGTAAACGTTAACTTGGGTATGAAATTGGATAGCGAATACAACCTTATGTATGATGGTTATAAGGCTATGCGTAACGCTATTTACATCAACGGAAAGTCTGTTGAAGAGTGGAATGCTCAAGCAATAGCAAGCGACGCTAAGTTTGCAGATGCTTCTTCTTATACGTTTTTCCCACAAAATTCTACTGATCCAAATCATGGTGCATTTAGAAAGCCAGTTGGTATTTGGTGTACTGAAACAGGTTTTATACTTACAGTTTATCAGGAGCTTGTGTCTGATTGCGAAACGATAACCGTATCTATTGCTGATGGTTGTTACGTTGCGGGCAAATTTATGGTTGCCGAAACAGTTTCTAAACAAGTTTTCACTCAAGAAGTTGTTAATATTACAAATGCACTTCACTTTTTAGACAACTCTCACAACAGCCCTGCTGAGTGGGGTCCTACGAGTATGTACTACATCAATACTAACGGTACGTCTTACTGGACTAAATCGCCTGTAGGCGGATGTTTGAACGAGGCTGACCCTTCTGCGGCTGGTGGCGGTCAAATTCAAATGAAGTACATTTATTTTAATGGTTCTTCGCTTTATGATATCAATAAAAATGATAATGGCGCATATGGTTCACAGCATGGCAACATCTCAGGTGTTGGCGGTGTTTACGCTCCTATTCTCGTTGAGATGAGTACCGAGCTTGGCTCTTCACTCAAACTTACTGTACCTACGGGTTTTACAAACGGTAAAGCTGGTCACGAAGAAATCATAATTAAAAAAGGTTTCAGTATTTACGAAAATGGCACGTCTTACTATGTAAATGCAGATATTATTTTTACAAACACTGGCAGTGGTTGGACTATAAAGGCTAAGGAAGTTGAAACAGAGGTTACTGGAATTATTACTTATGCAAACCGTACTGATGGTGGCAATAACGAAAACTTTGTAATTTTCCAACTTTCAAACAACGACTATGCAGGTCTTAATACAACTGCTATCGCTGACATTAGCTCTTTATACGGCTATATTGATATAGATGGTAATTTGTTGGAATCTCAACCTAACGAGCCATTCTTTAACGTTTGGGGTATTGAAAATTCGGTTGCTTTCCGTGCTCCAGGTTTAGATGCTGCGGGATTACAAAACGTAAGATACATTACTATTAAAGCAGGTGCAAAATTCCCTGCATACTCAACTCAAAATGGTGGCGTGAAAACCTATTACGTAACTGAAGAAGACGTAACCTTCGTTCATAGCGTACCTAACGACACATGGACTGTTGGAGAAGTCCCAAGCGGATATACGGTAACTTTCTTGGTTGATGGTGAAGATCCTATTGTTGTAGAAGTTAATGAAGACGGTTTGTGTATGATGGACATTATGCCAGGCAATCCTACAAAAGCAGAAGATGAGATGTATACGTATGAGTTTTCTCACTGGGAGTATGAGGATGGTACACTGGTTGATGTTTTGGATGAAATTACCTCTGATTTGACGATACACGCAGTATTTACTGCAACTGAAAAGCCATCAAAAGATATAACTTCAGAACTTACGTTTGCTCATCAAGGTCAACAAAATGCTGGCACAGAAACGTATCTTATTAGAACTCCAAACAACTATTGGACTAAAGCTCCACAAGGCGGTTGTTTAAATGAGTACGATCCACAAGGTGCTGGTGGTGGTCAAGAGCAAATGAAGTACATTTACTTTAACGGAACGTCGCTTTACGACATCAATAAAAATGATGATGGGTCGTACGGTTCAAGCCAGGGTAATATTGCAGGTGGTGGAATTTATGCTCCAATTCTCGCTATGATGGGTACCGACAAAGGACAATACAGTTATATTCAACTTCACGTTCCTACCTTGTATGGCGGAGAGGGAACTACAGCAAACGAAAACCACAAGAGCGTAGAAATAAAAGCTGGTTTCTCCGTTACTGAAGATGGCACAACTTACGAGGTAACTCAAGACCTTAAATGGGTAAACGTAAATGGAACGTGGACCAACTCTAATTCTTTATATGATGCATCAGAAGTTACCATAGGTAACCTTCGCGTAGGTGGTGACGCAAACGAACTTTATCTTGTAGACATCACTTCAACTGCTTGGAATATCACTTGTAATAGATACGACTTTATGTATGCAGGTTTTGCAGATCATCGCAAAGCATTCCTTATAAACGGTGAATCTGTTTACGATATAAACGAAAACGTTGACGATAGCTCTTACGCTTATAGCACTTTCCCAATGGTTGGTACGGGTGATGATGCAACGTTTGCTAAACCTATTGTTTTTGACGTTACAGCTAACACAATAACTCTTATGATTCACAAAGAGTATATCGCAACTTTAGGCGAAGAGATTGTTATTACTCTCGTTGCTGGTTACAATAAATACACTACTGGTGGGAAGGCGCTTGCAGAAGACGTTAACTTCGACGTTATAGATAATATGCTTACAGTTGAAGTTGACGACGGAACTAGCGTTGTAACTCATAGAGTACTTAGTGGAACTAACGTTTCTTCATTTGGTGTACCTACTAAGGGTATGACCGAAACTACTATTTTCGATTTTGAAAACTGGTATAACGCAGATACGGATGAAATCGTTGCTCGCGACGCAGTTATTACGTCTGATATTAGACTCGTAGCAAAGTTTACCGAAACTACAGTAGATAGAAGGGTAACCGAAGTTAAAGGTATAGTTCACCACCTTAAAACAGGTACAGATACTTGGATGGTATTTGAATTTACTGAACACGATTATCCTGCTGACGTTGACACTTCTCCGTTAACTGGTGGATACTCAGAGTTGCTCCGTATAGGATTTTTAGATAATATTGTTCTTAAGGGTGCGATAGTGTTAAATGATAAAACCGTTACCGAAGCAACTTTGATGGACGTTTACAATTGTTACGGAACACTGGAAGGTCCTTACTTCAATATTTGGGGAAGAGTTGGAACGTTAGCATTGCGTGTTCCAGTAGGCTCGGGTGTTGAAGAAATTATAGTTGAAGAAGGTTGTTCATTCCCTTCATATAACTATACAAATAGCCTCGTTCCTACCGATACTAGATATTACGTTAACAAACAAACTACGTTCGTTTTCAACGAATCAGCAGGGGCATTTGAATCTCGTGGTTCTGTCGTTGTTGATATTCAAATGGAAGCAGGCGCAGCCGTTCGTTTAACTTCTAATCTTAACACTAGTGGTCTTCGTTTCCAAACTAATATTTCTAAACAAAGTGTTTTAGAGTTACAAGGAAAATTAAATGAAGGTAAATATACGTCAATTAGTTTTGGTACTTTAATCGTTCCAACAGACTATTTGATGGGTGGTTTATTTACTCACGATTGGCTTACTAAAAACGGTTTCAACATGCTTGATATTCCATCTTCTTTCACTCTCACAGCAGAAGGCGCTTATGCTTGGGCAAAAGAATCAGAAGATTATTATTCTTACTTCGGTTCTATTGTAAAATTAAATACTAACAACTATGCTAGAGATTTCTCTGGTATAGGTTATATCTTGATTACACATGCTAACGGAGACATAGAATATATTTACGCAGAATACGACTCTACAAATAGCCGTTCGGCTTCGTTCGTAGCCAAGGCAGCTCATTCCGACCGTAGCACAGAAGAATCAGAAGAATACGATAATAAAATATCTGAAGGAAGCTGGTCACCTTATACATACGATGAAAATACTTTCTTAACGAATTACTTTACGTGGGCAAATGGCGAAGAGGCTATTGAGCCAACAACCTTAACTACTTTAGCAAACAAGGGCGGCTCTGAAACTATAACTATTACCGATGCTGACAAGCAAAAACTTAAAGGTGCTTACGTAGAACTCGTTTATTCGACTAACGTAAACGTATGGGGTGTATTTACTTATACCGACGGTTCAAAAACTGCAAGCGAAGATTTCTATTTGCAAGCAGGTACGAGCAATCACAAGCAATTCCTTGATATCTACCGTGTAAACGGCGTTGGTTACGGAATGGACGCAAGCACATTAAAGATGACTTCAATTAAGTTTACAAACGCAGAGCTTACACAAAAGACTACGGGAAAAGTTAAGATTCTTGGTTTCTATTCAAGCGATAAGTCAATTGACGTTGAAAATCAAGAAATTTACCTTACCGTAAAGCAAAATGACGGATCTGAAATGACCGTAGGTGCACACTTAGGTCTTGGTGGTGCTCTTACTTACCTTGCTAAATCTGGCATTTACGAAGGTGTAACTGCATCTGGTTATAGAAGTGGTAACGTTAAAATTAGTACGAATACAAACGATTTCGTAGCAGAGCGAAATACAGACTGGTTGGGAACTTCTAAAGAAGCGGGTTACTATGGTCACGCTACAAGCAGTAAGCCTGGTGATGGAGCTGTAAACCTTATAAACAACTCTGACGCCGGTCGTCAAATTCAACAGTCTTGGTATGCATCTGTTGGTGGCGGTACCGACGGTACTAATAATGGTGCAAACGGTTATACGAGAGCGCGTTGTAAAACAGAATCGGCAGCAGGTAAATATTGGCCATACAACCCTGTTCAAGCAGGTGACGTTGTATCTAACCCATCTCAAATAATCGACTACGAAATAAACGAGGCTAAGGGATACATTTACGTAAAAACCAGAGCGATGGACTGGGCAAAAGGTCAAAGATCTTCTGATAAGCTTGAAAATACAGTAGATGGCGGTGTAACGACTAAGTCGTACATGGAAAACTATTATAGATTAAATTCAGACGGAACGTTAGTTGTAAACAACAGTTATATTGACTGGAACGGCTTTACCGATATGGAATTGTGTGATTGGGCATCTACAGAACTTCCAGCAGTTTATCCAATTCAATCGTTAAATTACTACGTATCAAACCTTGACGGCGATGGTTCTTGGACTGACGGCTTAGAGTATAATAACGGCTTAGGTGCTTGGACTGGCAATACAGCTTGTCGCCAAGGAGTTAGAACAAGTACTGATGTTCCTTACACAATGGTAGAAAACTGGTTTGCTTGGGCAAACGGTGGTTACGGCAGTTCGTTTGCTTTAGGTATGTATATACCTAACGTTAACCGTTTAACTTCAGGTAGATCAAGAACTACAACTGCTTTAAGCGAATCTTTAAATAAAGATGCTAAATCAGGTAACGTTTTATCTCAAAAGGGTTTAATGTCTAACATGCAACCTATTCAGTATACTTATCAAGGTGCATACGTTACTAACACAAGCTATACTGCTCCTGGTATTGACTTCCGTATGGAAGCGTACGTAAAGATTGAATATTCTTACGTAATTTGCTTAGGTACAGTAGATACTATTCGTTCAACCTTCAAGTCTATCAAGGATAACGGAACCATAACAAATACTGGTAACGGATATCAAAAAGTAGGTCTTGATGCGTGGGCAAGAGCAGATAAGCAATGGACATGGTAATTGATGCCGTTATAAACGGCGTTATACTTCGTTAACTGTCGCAAAAGGGCGAACACAATGACCAACAAGGTCTATTGTGTCCGCCCTTTTTTACGAGCCTCGTCTAACTTGTTTCTAACGGCATCAATACTTTAAATGCGTATAAACAACGCAATACATCGTTTCTAAAAAGGGTAATCGATTGGGATGACCAACAAGGTCTATCCCTTCCGGTTACCCTTTTCGAGCCTCGTCTAACTTGTTACTAAAGATTTAAACCTATAAAAACAATTAAAAGGAGCAAAAACAATGGTTTATTGCTCCTTTTATCATTATATAATAGTAGTATTTTATTTTTCTAAAATTACTGTGTGGAAATTTTTTATAAAATTTTATATAGGTGCAAAAAAAATATTCTCAAATAATTGACAAATAAAACGAAATGCAATAAAATTATGTAGTTAGAAATAATTCTAAGCGAGAGGTTAAAATATGGATTATCAAGGAACTATATCACGTGGTGTTAGAGCGCCTATTATTCGTCAAGGCGACGACCTTGTAAAAATTACTGCTGATTGTGTAATCAACGCTTCTGCTCAAGGTGGTTTTCCACTTCAAGATAAAGACGTTGTAGCCGTAACCGAGGCTGTTCTTGCAAGATCGCAAGGTAACTATGCAACCGTTGAACAAATAGCACAAGACGTAAAATCAAAATTCGGTGACGAAACGGTTGGTCTCGTTTTCCCAATTTTATCAAGAAACCGTTTTTCAATGGTATTAAAGGGTATTGCTAAAGGCGTTAAAAAACTTATCGTTCAACTCTCTTATCCATCAGATGAGGTTGGTAATAGTTTCGTTACACCAGAAAAACTTATGGAAACTGGTGTTAATCCATATACAGACGTATTTACAGGCGAAGAATTCCACGCAAAATTTGGCGACGTTCGTCATACGTTTACTGGCGTTGATTATATCGAATATTACGAAAAGACTGCAGGTTGTCAAGTTATTCTCGCTAACAATCCTACGGAAATTTTAAAATACACTAAAAACGTAATCTGTGCAGATATTCACTCTCGTTTCCGTACTCAAAAGATTTTAAAGAATGCTGGTGGCGAAAAGATTATAACTTTAGATGAAATTTTAAACAAATCAGTAGACGGTAGTGGTTATAACGAAAGATTTGGTGTTTTAGGTAGCAACCTTGCAACCGAAAACAGCGTTAAACTTTTTCCAAGAGACGCTCAAAAGTTCGTAGATGCTCTTCAAGCTGAATTTAAGGCAAGAACAGGCAAAACTATCGAATGTATGGTTTATGGCGACGGTGCGTTTAAAGACCCTGTATGTGGTATTTGGGAACTTGCAGACCCTGTTGCATCTCCTGCATTTACATCTGGTCTTTCAGGCAAGCCTAACGAAATCAAACTCAAGTATTTAGCAGATAACGACTTAGCAGGTCTTACTGGCGAAGAGGCTATCGAGGCTATGAAAGAGATGATTCGTAACAAAGAGGACGACCTTGTTAACAACATTAAATCTCAAGGTACAACTCCACGTCAACTTACCGACCTTTTAGCAAGTCTTTCAGACCTCACTAGTGGTAGTGGAGATAAGGGAACGCCAATTATCTTAATTCAAAACTACTTTAAAAACTTCTCAATGTAATACTAAAGGGCATAGCGACGTTTGTCGCTATGCCCTTAATTTTTAGGCAATTAAAATTTTATTTTGCGTTGCTATAAGTCTTGGCCTATTGTAGCGTTGAATTAATATGAAAAGCATATTCCACAAAGCCCAAATTATAGAAACGATAGCACCCCAAAACCTCCATATTTTTATGCAAAATAAGCCTGCTAAAGCACTTAAGAAATGTGTAGATTCTGCAATGCAACTCTCTTTTACAAGCACTGCAACCTTTGCTTTTTTTGCTCCCTCAATTCTCTTTTTAGGTAAAAATTTAGGAAAAAATCTGCCTATAATAAGGCTTGCATCGGGTAGCCTAGTTTTCCATTTTTTAATTTTTATTCTATCGTAAATTTTACCGTCTTTTTCCCATTTAAAACTTTTAAAAGGAAATTTATTCTCCTTTATCCATTTTCTAGGAAAAATTCTTCCTATAAAAAATATTACAATGCCTGTTATTATTATATAAAGCACGCAATTTAATAAATTCATATAACGCCTCTTTGGTTTTTGAATATTATATAATAATATTGTTAAAGTGTGGTTAAGCGTATATGAATAAAATGTAAGCGTTTTGTTAAAATTTATAAAACTGTTGAAAACTCCTTAAATTTATGTTAAAATATCTTGCATAGGAGAATAATTATGGATATCAAAAATATATTATCTAAATGCGACCATACTTTACTTTCGGTAACGGCAACCGAAGAGGAGATAAAGGCTATTTTAGACGATGCCGTAAAGTTTGGCGTTGCGTCTGCTTGCATACCACCTGCATACGTAGAATTTGCAAAAAACTACGTGGGCGATAAACTTAAAATTTGCACGGTTATAGGTTTTCCTAACGGCTACAATACTACGGCTTGCAAGGTGTTTGAAACTCTCGATGCTATCAAAAAGGGAGCAGATGAGATTGATATGGTAATAAATATCGGCAAGTTGAAATCTGGCGATTACGACTACGTTTTAGATGAGATTAAAAACCTTAAATCTGCTTGTGGGGGTAAGGTGTTAAAGGTTATTATCGAAACTTGTCTTTTAACTGATGATGAGAAGATAAAAATGTGCCAAATCGTTACCGAGGCAGGGGCAGATTTTATAAAGACTTCTACTGGTTTTTCGACTTCGGGGGCGACTTTTGAAGACGTTTCGCTTTTTAAGGCAAACGTAGGTCAAAGTGTAAAAATTAAGGCGGCAGGGGGTATAAAAACCCTTGATGACGCTCAAAAATTTATAGACCTTGGTGCTAATAGGCTTGGTACAAGCAAGGTTGTAAAGGCTGTTAAGGAGGTAAATTACGATGGCAGTTCCGACTCCTCATATTGAGGCAAAGCAAGGCGATTTCGCCAAAACAGTACTTATGCCGGGCGATCCTAAACGAGCAGAATATATTGCAAAAACTTATCTTACCGATTACGTTTTGGTAAACGACGTTAGGGGTGTTAAAGGCTTTACTGGTTACTATAAAGGCAAACGTGTGTCCGTTATGGCATCCGGTATGGGACAACCTTCAATCGGTATATATTCATACGAACTCTTTGCCTTTTACGGCGTAGAAAATATAATTAGAGTAGGCTCTTGTGGTAGTTTTGATAAGGACTTGCATGCGAGAGATATTATACTTGCTATGGGTGCTTGCTCTAATAGTAATTTTGCAATGCAATACCGTCTTCCAGGTACGTTTTGCCCGATAGCAAGTTACGACCTTTTAGAAAAGGCAGTTTTAGGTTGCAAGCAAAAGGGCGTTAATTTTAAGGTGGGAAATATTCTTTCTTCCGATACCTTTTACGACGACGCTAACTCTGGGTTAGAGTGGGCTAAAATGGGTGTTTTAGGCGTAGAAATGGAGGCGGCGGCACTTTATTCAACTGCATCAAGACTTGGCAAAAACGCTTTGGCAATACTCACTGTTAGCGATTCTTTTATTTACCCAGAAGAAAACACCACTTCAGAAGAAAGAGAAAAGTCTTTTAATCAAATGATGGAAATTGCCCTTGAAATTGCATAAAAGGTGGCGTATAAGTCGATTAATAGTAAAAATATGAGAATTTATGATATTATAAAAAAGAAAAGGGACGGCAACGCCCTTTCTAAAGAAGAGATAGAGTTTTTTATAGACGGCTACGTTAAAGGCGATATTCCCGATTATCAAGCCTCGGCTCTTTGCATGGCAATCTATTTTAAGGGTATGACTTTAGAGGAAACTACAAACCTTACCTTGGCAGTTAGAAATTCCGGCGAGGTGTTAGATTTTTCTAGCGTAAACGGAATAAGGGCAGACAAGCACTCAACGGGTGGCGTTGGCGATAAAACTAGCCTTGTAGTTGCACCTATCGTTGCAAGCCTCGGCGTTAAAGTTGCTAAAATGAGTGGGCGAGGGCTAGGGCATACGGGTGGTACGATAGATAAACTAGAGTCTATACCTAATTTTAACGTTCAAATCCCTAAAGATGAGTTTATAAAAATCGTAAACGAGGTTGGCGTATGTATCGTTGGGCAAAGTGCAGACCTTGCTCCTGCCGATAAAAAGTTGTACGCTCTTCGTGACGTTACTGCAACAGTTGATAGTATGCCACTCATTGCATCTAGTATAATGGGTAAAAAACTTGCAGCAGACGACGACGTGATTGTTTTAGACGTAAAAACGGGCAGTGGCTCGTTTATGAAGAGTTTAGAAGATAGCAAATCGCTTGCCCAAATTATGGTTGGGATAGGCAAAAACGCAGGTAAAAAAACTGTTGCTCTCATAACCGATATGGATATACCTTTAGGTAGGGCAATCGGCAATTCGTTAGAGGTTAAAGAGGCGATAGAAACACTTAAAGGCAACGGCGAAAAGGACTTTTTAGAGGTTTGCACGGCACTTGCCGTAGAAATGCTTTATCTTTCGGGTAAAGGCGAAAGAGAGAGTTGCAAAAGGCTTGTAGAAGATGCGATAAGTAGTGGAAAAGCCCTTGAAACTTTAAGAAAAATGATAAAGGCGCAAGGTGGCGTAGAGGCTGTGGTAGAAGATACAAGACTACTTGGCGAGGCTAAATATTCTCACGAGGTAAAAGCCACTAAAAACGGTTAT
>JAFVSF010000019.1 GCA_017503885.1 Clostridia bacterium | reverse complement strand
GGAAGTGACGAATTGATATTTATCGTAAGAATGACTCCACACACAAGCGTTACAGGTGTGTGGAACTTCTCGTATTCTGATTATCAAACAGCAAATAACGGAGTAGATATTTTAGAGTATATCTACGTAAATAACGAATCTGCAAGAACTGCTGTAAATAACAATCGAAACGGCGTTACAAGTCACGCAGGTGCATCTGGTTGGTTGGCAAACGGCGGTAGTTGTGCGCCTGTTTTTGCAGAAACTAATAGCGAAGGTATAGTAGTTAGAATAGACATAGATTATTCAACTACAAGTTTTAACTTTACTTTAAAAGCAGGTTTATCGCTTTTAAATCCTGAGGGAAAATTTTCAACTGTAACGGAAGATGTGGGTTATACCTATAAAGATGGTACGTTAGCAGAATCTCCTAAAACTGTTGCAATGGACGATAAAATTTCTATAGGCACTTGGAGTGAAGCAGAACCTGGTATCACTTGGATGCACGTTGGATTTAGTGGGTTTAGTGTGGCAGGTGCAGATTGGCATATTGCTGATAGTAAAATTGATTCAAACAACGGTGTAGATCCTCTTGAATACGTTATTATTAACGGAAAAACTGCAAGGGAGCATTACGTTGGCGACAATACGTCGTTAACGGTAATAACTGCAACTAATTGGGTAGAAGCATTTATAGTAAAGGTAAGTAAAACTTATCTTGACCTTGGTGAGTTTACTTTCCAACTCAAAGCAGGCTTTACTTTAGTTGGCGCTGATGAAAAAGTTTACGTGTTACAAAACGATACGGCAATTTATGGTTGGGATAATGGTAATTTTGGTCAAGTAACAGAGCATATTACACCAAGCGAGCCTGAAGTTCCTGAGCTTGAAGAGGTAGACGTTACTGACACTGTAAAGATAGAGTTTGCTAAAGCAGAAGAACTTGAATCAAAGTTTAAGATTTTTATTGCTCCAGCAAGCATTTTAACAACTAACAGTGCATGGAATATTTCTGATTGGAAGGATAATTTAATATCAGCAAACAACGGTGTTGATATTATGAATTATATCTATATAAACGATCAAAACATCCGTGAATTATCTGATAACAATAGAATAAATAACACTTATCCTTTAGGTGATATAGAAGGTGGTTGGTTTGCAAACAGTAACCAATGTAGACCAGTATTCGTTGAAACAGCAGGCGATGGAATTTGGGTATCAGTATTACATACTTTCTCAAGTAAGGCTTATACCGTAACTTTAAAAGCTGGTCTTGCACTTTTAAATTCAGAAGGTGTAATTTCTGTAATTAATAGGGACGTATCTTTCTATTGTGAAAATGGAAACGTAACGAAAATTGAAGAAAGAACCCTTTCTTTCGAAGGTCTTGGTGAAACGAAAACTGTTGTTTCAGGTCAACCAATTGGTGAACTTCCAGCCGTTCCATATAGAGAAGGTTGTGATGGTGTTTGGACTATTGACGGTGTAGAAATTAATGAAAATACCGTATATAACTACGGTGCAAATAAAACCGCAGTGGCTATTTATAAAACAGATGTAACCGATTCTGTAAGAATAGAATACGTAGTTTCAGGCGAGCATGAATCTAAGTTTAAGATATTTATTACTCCTTCAAGCTCGTTGACTACAGAAGGTTGGTGGAATATTTACGGAGATAGGTTAATTGCTGCAAATAACGGCGTAGATATTATGGATTATATCTACGTTAACGGACAAAACATACGTGAATTGTCTGATGATAACAGAGTAAACAACACATATCCACTTGGCAATGGTACGGGTTGGCTTGGAAATAGCGATCAATGTAGGCCAGTATTCGTTGAAACTAACGGAGAGGGTATTTGGGTAACCGTATTACACTCATTCTCTTCTACAAATTATACCGTAACCTTAAAAGAAGGATTTTCTATTTTAAATTCAGAAGGTTACGTTTCAGTAATTAAGAAGGACGTAACGTTTGCTTGTGACGGTACAACCGGTGCAACTGTTGCTAAAAAAGAATATACTCTTTCTTTTGAGGGATATTCAGAAACAATCAGCGTTGTAACAGGCGATCCAATCGGTGCGTTACCACCGGCTCCTGCAAAGGACGGATACGATGGCGCTTGGGCTATTGACGGTGTAAGAATTACTGAAGACTCTATTTATAACTATAATGAAAATAAAACTGCAGTAGCAGTATATAGCGTAAATATTACTAAAAGCATTCAAATCGAAAACCGTAATTGGGGTGCACACGAGGGTGAATACTATCTCGGTGTACTCGATATGCGTGAAAAAAATGCCGTAGTAAACGGTGATACCACAACTTATTATCTTAACACACCATTAAATCTTAGTGATTGTTGGTATCACGGAAACGACGTGATAATAGCAACAAACAACGGTGTGGATATTATGCAATATATCTATATTAATGATAAGTCTGCACGTGATTTAATAACTGAAAATGTAAACGGTGCTAACCTTAAACACGATTGTAATGGTAACGGACAATATGGTGGCGATGACTATGACTGTTGGCTTTCTAACCCTGCTGCATACCCTGTATACGTAGAAACGTCAGTGGGTAGCGGCATAATGATTAGAGTAGCAAAAGCTTATGTTGGCGATTATTTTGAAATTACTATCAAGAGAGGCTTCAGCATTATAAATAACGTAGGCGACGTTGTTTACGTTGACGAAGACGTTACGTATAAATTGCTCAACCTTAGCGATGGCGAAAGTTTGTCTAAGGGTGAAATCACCGATGAAGATTTAGCAACCGTTGGTGGTAAAATAGTTACTCTTAAAAATGGTGACGTTACTTATTTAACTAAGAGTACTGCAGGTATTATTCTTCCTAATATAGAAGGTACAGGCGATGGTTTAGGTATTAAGCAAGTGTTAATCGGTTGGACTACCGATCCTGATAACCTTACCAATCTTTATCCTGTAGGCTATACAATGGCAATCAATAGCGAAACAACCTTATATGCAGTATGGCTTGGTTTTGAAATGGAAAACGGTGCTGCCGTAAGACTTGCGGAAGGATCTTCGGGTATAAGATTTAGTGTAAATCTTAATACAAACGATTACGGCATAGGTGTAAGTAACGGATTAATTCTTGAAACCGGTACTATTCTTTGTCCTACAACATACCTTGTAAACGGAAGAGAATTAACGCACAGCGCACTTATAGGCTCAGACCCAACCGTACAGTATTATGCAGAAAAAGTTGCAGAAATATTCACCGAAAAAGACGGTGTAACAACTTATGCTACGGCTTTCGTTAATATAAAAGCAAAAGATTTCTCAAGACAATATTCTGCAAGAGGATATTTAAAGATAAAGTTTACAACGGGCGAGGGCTACGTTTATACAGACTACAATGCTGAAGAAAACTCTAGAAGTATCTATGAGGTTGCAACAAAGGCTTATAACGATGAGGAAAACCCTTCTTATAAGACTAACGAAACTATTTTGAACTATATCAATAAGGTTTTAGATATTACTTGGGATTATAGTTTTGAAAAAGCTGAAGGTGCTATCGGTACAGCTATAATAAACGGCGACGTTGCTATTGAAGGACAACAAGTTACTATTCCGTTTACTGGTGATATAGAATCAGTATTAATTAACGGTTCTCGTTTAGTAGCGGGAAGCAACGTAAACGTAAAGCTTGGCGACCTCGTGTTTAGCTTTATTGTTTCTGAATTTGACAGTGACTCTATTACGTTTACCATAGGCGCAGCGCTTGATACTAACGATAAAGAAAGTGATGAAGCATTACATTTCGTAAGTCCAGATGAAGATCTTGACTTCTTCTTAAACGATTTCTTCAAAAGACATACGGGCGTTGTTGAAGACGGCGAGCGTCAAAACGTTAACTCTACCGTTGCAGGTAAAACTGCAGAGGAATTCTTCAATGCAGAGTGGACTTCAATGACGTATTATTGGTATAACGGTGTTACAGGTTATACCGATGAAAACGGAAACTACGAAAACAGAATAGCAGGCTTAAATAGCTATTTAGCTAACGTTCCTGTAGATGATTACGGCTACGTTTGGTCAAGTAACGATAGAGTTCGTGACCCAGATAGTGAAGTAAGCACAGGCGAGCAAAAGATGGGCTGGCCATTCCCAAATAACGATACCGTAAAAACCGCGCACTTTGAGTTTAATGGAAGTGATAAAGGTTCTATGTCAAGTAATGTAGGTGCAAAGACTAACGGTGGCTTATATACTGCAAACGTAAGCAATCAGTCATCAAATATTGCATACACCCTTACTTTCCCTGCAACTCAAAGAGTTTACACCTTCTATGCACCTCTTCTTGAGTTTGAAGTTCGTATTGAAGACGCTACCAACGTAAGCGATATCGTCGTTTGGTACACAACAAAAGACTCAACCTCGTTTAGTGAGGATAAGAAGGTTTCTGTAAAAGCTTTAGCATTTGAAGATTACAAATTAGGTTCTGCTACTGGCGAATTTAACCATATATTATATCTTCCTATGTATTCTCAAACTGCTTGGGGCGAAAGCACCTCTAATTACTTAAAACAAATTAAGATAGAGATTGCTTTAAAATCTGGCACAACCATTTCAGGTGACGTTGGCTTAAACTACGTTCGTCCAACCTTAGATACCAGAATGTCTAACAACAACTCTGTATTTATTTCATCTCTTCGCACAGCATATGATTATACAGGCGATATAGACTTCTTAGTATCTCAAATGACAAGAGCAAGAAAGGCATATAACTTCCTTATGCAAATGTACGATTCTACTAGATGTTTAAAGAAAGAATCTTATCTTGTAGGTCACGGTGGAAACAAAGAAGATACAAACTGGCTTGGCAATGCAACAAGCTCATCTATTGCAAATTCTATATCACAAGGTTATTGGGATATAATGTATATGCCGGAATATGACTTCCAGTCTAACTTATATTTCCAAAAAGCTCTTCAAGATATGGCATATCTCGAGCAAGTGATGGTAGATAGTGGTAACAAAACAATTTCCGCAGCAGCCGTTAGAGTAAAAACTGCTAAAAGAGGTGGCGGAACGGGTTATAGCACGTATGCGTCTGTAGCCGGTGCTAACGCACAATATGCAGCAGAAAACATAACTGATTATCAAGGATATAACCTTGCAGCAATACAGGCAAACGTAGAAGAAAGTAAGACTTCTGGCGGTTTCTGGGATGCTACAGACGGCAGATTTGTAGCAGGTTACGGTTATAACCCAGACAAAAATGCTAACGTCGTTTACGACTATGGTTACGTTGCTTGGAACTTAGAAGCTATCTATTACGGCATCGCAACAGAAGACCAAGCAAGGGCTATTATGAATTGGCTTGCAAGCGAGGGTAACCTTTATAAATATGATTTTGCTCCGTTATCAATAACAAAAACGGGTGATGCAAACGCGCTTAACGGCGAATATGCAGCACGAGGCAATAAATGGGTAAACTGTCAATTTGGTGGAGCAATACTTTACACTTCGTTCTACGATATCATGGCAAGGCTTGAGGTTAACGGTTCGGGTGATGCGTTTGACAGACTTCAAGCAATTCAAGCGTGGTATAAAGAAGTTTACGACTATTACGTAGCAAATGGCTCTGATCCATACGATTTCTACCGTTATTATTACGATAGTAAGGGTATTCAAATGCAAGGTGTAGGTGATGCAGGTGCGATTGGTATTGATAGAGAATTCTTAGAGTCTTCTCTTCCTTTAGCATCCGTTGCTTACGGCTTCTTCGGTATTGATTCAGTAGACGGCAAGGCTTTAGAAATTGCTCCTGAACTTCCTAGCGAGTTAAGGTATTGGAAGATGGAAAACTTAGCGTTTAACTATTATAAATACGACTTAAAGATTTATGCAAACGCTATTCAGCTTTCTAACGTAGAAGCATTAAAAGAAGGTTTATCTACCGAAGGTCTTACTATTAACGTTGTTTTAGATTACGTTAATGGTCAAAGCGTTTACGTAAATGGTATTAAGTTAGAAAGTGGTTATACCATAAATAACGACAAGGTAACCGTAAGTGGTATACCATTTGGCGCTGTAGTAGTTGAAGTTAGATAATGAGGGGTTATTATGAAATTATATGAAAAAGTAGAATTGGAAGTAATCTTTCTTGATAATTTAGACGTTATTAGAACATCTCCAAACGATAACGTTCAGGATATGCCAGAATTCCCTGAAAATTTTGAGAAGTAATAAATAAACTTTAAAGCCGTGCAAAGGTCTAAATTTGAAGATTTTTTGCACGGCTAAAGGTCGTTTAATGATTTTAAAAAATATGGCTAAAAGCCGAATTTTATATAAAGGAGGAAAACATGAGAATAACTAAAAAAGCAGTTACAAGATTGTTCTTATGCTTTGTGCTAGCACTTTCTGTTTTAGGTGCTACTGCAGCTTGGCTTGCAAACACAAACAAAATGGCAAATGCTGCTGAAACAGTTGCTATGGATGATAAAATCAACCTCACCTTTTCTGACGAAAATGGCTGGATTCAAGTTGATTTTGACGGGTTTACCGTAGAATGGAATTCATGGCACGATGCTGACGACAGTATCTTTTCTGCAAACAACGGTGTAGATCCACTTGCATACACTTACGTAAACGGTAGATCTCTTAGAGAGTTATATGGCGAAACGGACTCTGTGTATGAGGTTTACACCGAAACTGATTGGATAGAGGCATACGTTGTTTGCATTTGGGAAAACCTAGAAAGCAGTACAATTCAATTAAAGGCGGGCTTCACTCTTGTTGCAAAAGACGGCACTGTTTACGTGTTAGAAAACGACACTGCTGTTTACGGTTGGATAGATGGCGCTTTTGGTGTGGTTGAAGCTGCTAATGATTCAAATGGAGATGATGTCAACACAGAATTAGAGGTTATTGATGCTGTAGCCGCAGGTTGGGGTCATGCATCAGATGAGTTGATATTCATAATTAGAATAATCCCTCATTCTTCTGTAAGTGGAGACTGGAATTCTTCTTCGCATACAACTATAAAGAATGCAAATGGTGGCATAGATATTTTGCAATACATTTGTGTAAACGGCGAAGATGCAAGAACAGCGTCAAACAAAAATAATAGCGGTGAAACAAACTATAAAGGCGAAGACGGATGGCTTGCTCACGGAGGCAAACGCGCTCCAGTTTTTGTTGAAACAAACAGCGAGGGTGCAGTTGTTAGAATTGATACGGACTATTCAACTACTAATTTCGAGTTTACTGTAAAAGCAGGTTTCGCCCTTTTAAACGTTGACGGCGAAACAATAACAGTAGATGAAGACGTAGTTTACACTTATAACAACGGCGTTTTTGAGTTAAAGACTGATGCAAGTGAAGAAGAGCCTGAAATTCCAGAAGAGCCAGTAGTTGACGGTGTTGATTACGTTGAGTATATTGGTTTAGAAGATAGAAGTTCTTGGCCTGACAATTTACATGACGATATCGTTACTTTAGGTCTTATGGACTTTTCAGTTGTTGAAGGTCCACAATATTTCAAGTCAAGCGTAGCTGGATGCTGGTATAGAACCAATAGTGGACTTATCACAGCAAACAACGGCATAGATATGCTTGAATACGTTTATTTAAACGGCACTAGCGCAAGAGCATTACTTAACACTAATGCGACAGATAACAAAGCAACTGCAAATACAGGCACTTGGCTTTCTAACCCTGAGGCATGGCCTATTGCAATTGAAACAGGCGCAGACGTTTGGATTAGAATTGATAAGACAGCGTTTGGTGGCGACTTTACATTTACCTTAAAGGCAGGTTTTGCGCTTACTAGACAAGACGGCGAGCGTATTTATTTATCAAAAGACGTAAGTTATGCTTATACAAACGGCGTTTTAGGTGCAAAGACTGTTGCTGGCGAAGAGCCTGAAATTCCAGATGCTCCAGACACGCCAACGTATGAAGAAGTTGACGTTACAGATACGTTAAAGATAGAGTTTGCGTATAGCAACGCTACTGATTCTAAATTTAAAATATTCTTAACTCCTGCAAGCGAGCTTTTATCAAACGGTTATTGGAATATTTACGGAGATAATTTAACGGTTGCAAATAACGGCGTAGATATTATGGATTACATTTATATCAACGGCCAAAACATCCGTGATTTATCTGATGATAACAGAACTAACAATACTTATCCAGTTGGGGATGCAACAGGTTGGTTTACTAATAGTGATCAATGTAGACCAGTATTCGTAGAAACTAACTCAGAAGGTATTTGGGTAAACGTATTACATGCTTTTTCATGTGAAAGTTATACCTTAACGATTAAGGCAGGCTTTGCTGTTTTATGTGCAGACGGCAACCTTGCAGTAGTTAAAGAAGATTTGTCGTTCTCTTGCGCAAACGGTGGCTTAACTCAAATTAAAGAATACACTCTTTCTTTTGACGGCTTAAGCGATACGTTAACCGTTGTTGGTGGTCAACCAATCGGTGAACTTCCAGCAGTTCCTTATAGAGAAGGCTTAGAAGGTTTTTGGACAATTGATGGTGCTACGATAAGCGCAGAAACTGTATTTAATCATAATGAAAACAAAACTGCTGTTGCAACGTACACAAAAGACGTTACAGAAACGGTAGATATAGAGTTCTCACTTAAAGGCGAACACGAATCTCAATTTAAGATTTTTATAACTCCTTCAAGTGCGCTTTCGTCAAACGGATGGTGGAATATTTACGGGGATAGATTAACTCCTGCAAATAATGGTGTAGATATTATGGATTATATCTACGTAAACGATCAAAGCATTCGTGCATTATCTGATGACAATAGAACTAATAATACTTATCCTTTAGGTAACGGTAGCGGTTGGTTTACTAATAGCGACCAATGTAGACCTGTGTTCGTTGAAACTAACTCAGACGGTATTTGGGTAAGAGTTTTACATTCTTTCTCAAACGGAGAGTTTAAGGTTACCTTAAAAGCAGGTTTTGCTATTTTAGATGCAAACGGAACTATTTCAGTAATTAAAGAAGACGTATCGTTCTTATGCTCAGGTGTTACCGGTGCAGTAACCCAAATGAAAGAATATACCCTTTCTTTCGACGGCTTAGATGAAACGATGACGGTTGTAGGCGGTCAAGAAATTGGCGAGCTTCCTGAAGCTCCTTATAGAGAAGGTTATATTGGTTTCTGGGTTATTGACGGTGTTGAAATCTATGCAGACGCTAAATATATGTTCGACGGAGATAGAACTGCAGTAGCATTCTATGAAAAGGATTTATCTTTACTTGAAAGAGTTGATATTAAAGACACTATTTTCCTTGGCGATTGGGGTGTTCCTGAAACTGAATCAGATTTAAGATATTTGTGGATTAACGACTACCAAGGTCTTCCTACAGTTCTTTATAAGTCATATTGGAACGATAACGGCGTAGAAAATGCAGATAAAAACCTTGGTATAGATATAATGCAATATATCTATATTGACGGAGTTTCCGTAAGAGATATAGTTACTAGTAACCAACTTGGTGAAACTGCGTATAAGGGAGTTACCGAGCCACTTGATCGCGGCAAGGTATTTGCTCCTGTTGTAGTTGTAACTGACATAAGCGGTATAGCAATTAAGGTGTTAACCGAATATAAAACGTCTTTCGTTTTAACAATTAAGGCTGGTTTTAGCATTGTAAGTAACGACGTTATTTACTACGTAAGTGAAGACGTTGACTTTATGGTATACGAAAAGAATGACACAGTATCTCAAGGTAGAGCATACAACGTATCTTTTGAATGTTCAGAAGGCGACGTTGATTCTATCGTAGTTGCTCAAGGCGTTGCAATGAGAAATCTCCCTGCAATACCTGAAAAAGAGGGCTTAGCAGCAAGATGGACTATCGACGGCGTAGTTGTAAATGCTAATACTATATTTGAATACGGATGCGATAAGGTTGCAGTTGCTGAATATTATCAAAAATATTATACTTTAACGTTTGAAGGCGCAGAATTTGATCCTATAACCGTTGAAGTAGAAGTTCCAATGTCAAACCTTCCAGAAATTCCTGAAAAAGAAGGATATATCGCTTACTGGACTATTGACGGTGAAGAAGTTGATTCAACTACAGTATTTAGTTATGACGAAGATAAGATTGTTGTTGCAACCTATTTTGAAATAGTTGATATTAAAGACGTTCTTCTCGCACAAGACTGGGGTTCTCCAGGCGAAATGACTGATTTAACTTATATTCGTATTGGTATAACTCGTGATGGTAACGGCAACCTAGTTCTTCCTACTGCATTTACCAACTGGTTCTGGAATGATGACGTAGCAATGAAGTCTGATGCAAACTTTGGTTGCGACTTAATGTCTTATATCTTTATCAACGGTGAGTCTATTAGAGATATCGTTGAAAGAAATGCTAAAGGCGACACTCAATTCGTAGGAACAACGTTCCCATTCGATATGGGTTTATGCTACGCTCCTGTAACTCTTATAACTGCAGGTAACGAAGTATTTATGTATATTTTAAAAGACTTTGCAGATCAAGGTACGTTTACTATAACCTTTAAGGCAGGATTTACGATTAAATCTAACACAGAACTTGCAAAGGCTTACGTTCTTTCTGAAGACGTTGAATTTTATTATCACGTAGATGGTGAAAATAGCGTGTTTGCTAGAGATTTCACTTTAACGTTTGAAGGCGTTGAAAATAGAACGATGGCTGGTGGTAGCGTAATTGGTGAATTGCCAGAAGTTCCAGCAAGAGAAGGTTACGTAGGCGTTTGGACGATAAATGGTAACGTAATTACAGAAGAAACTGTATTTGGCTATAATGCTAGCGTTACTGCTATCGTTTCTTATACCGCTATTGATTATACTATAACAATCAATAGAGCAAACGGTGTCGTTGAAACGTTAACCTTTAACGATTTAACGAAAGAAGAAGTATTAGCTTCTATTAAGCTTACCGAAAGTAACTTGTTCTATGCATACTCATGGCAAGAAGCACTTCCAAGCGAGTTAGATTTTACAGATTATACGTTTGTTGAAATTTCCACAGAACAACCTGCTTCTACTAGAATTATCTCTTATAGTTTGACTATTGGTACTCTCTTTGATATGAACGTATACGCTGAGGTTATTGGTGAAGTTCCTACTATGAAGTTTGTTATGGGTGGAGAAGAATCTATCGTAGAAGGCGTTCTTGTTGGAGATAACAAGTATCTTTACAAGTTAGTAGGAATTAACGCTTATGAATTAGCTGAAGAATTTTCTGCAACTTTACTTTTAAACGGCGAAGATATCGATTCTGTAGTTTATTCAGTTGAAGCATACTTAAATAAACTTGCAGTAGGTGATATTAGCGACGAACTTAAAACTTTAATTGCTGACGTTATAGATTTTGCACAAGCTGCAGAAGCGCATGCAGGTGTAGAGGTAGGCATTCAAGATATCGATGGTTTAACTGCAACTGAATACGTTGAATTAACTCAAAACGATAGCAAGAAGACTGAATCTACAAATAGTAACGTTGCAATTACAAGCGCAAACGTTTCTTTGGAAGATTCTTTAATGATTAACGTTATGTTCAGAGCAAACGATATTACGAGTGTAAGTGTTAAAGTAAACGGAGAAAGCGTTCAAGTTTACGAGTTTGAAGAAGGTTCAGGTGTTTATGCGTTAAGCATTGGCGCTTACTGTACAAACGTAAACGTAAGATACACAGTTGAAATTTACGTGGGAGAAGACAAGGTTCAAACGTTTAAATACAGTGTAAAATCTTACCTTTACGAAATTCAAGGTAACGAAGACGATACTTTATGCGAGTTGTTAAAGACGGCATACAATTTGAGTTTGTCTGCAAAAGCATACGTAGCGTAAGGAGAATAATAATGAGTAAATTTTTTAAAATTTTAATTTCGTTAATAGTAATATGTTTATCTTGTACGGCTTTATTTGCTTGCGGTAGCATGTCTGGAGACGAGAGCGCGAGCGAAAGCCAAAAACAATCTACGTCTGAGAGTAATGCTCCTTCTCAATCAACTGAGGAGTCTGAAGAAGTTGATACCGAATCTAACTTTAACGTAGAATTACCGGAAGTAGATAGAATGTAAATTAAAAGGCAATACTAAAACGAAGTATTGCACACAAAAAATTCAGCGAGCCGTACCAAGGCGTACGGCTCGCTTGAAAATTAAACAATGGAGTGATTTAGGATGAAATATATTGATTTAGTTAATATAAAACAGGGGTCAGAGTCTGTAAGGCGATTTTCTAGGGGTAATACGTTACCTTTAGTTTGTATGCCTAATGCACTGAATATGTTTGCACCACAAACTGATTCTTCAAGAGGTCCTTGGTTTTATCATCCTTTAGATAGAAGTTTTGAAGGGGTTAGATTAACACATCAACCAAGCCCTTGGGCAGGGGATTTTTCTTATATTTGCTTCTTGCCACAAATCGATAAGTTGGTTGTTGACCCTGCGTTAAGATGGTCGGGTTTTCGCCCTAATGACGCCGTATTAAAGCCGAATATAATGGAGTTTGACCTCCTTAGATATAGAACAAAGTTTAGCTTAGCACCTACCGATACTGGTGCAATAATGCGTGTTGACTCGTCAAAGAGTCAAGGTAAACCACTCTTTAGTATAATTCCTTTTGATTTTAAAACTGAAATTTCGGTTGACGAGCAAAATGGTTTTGTATGCGGTTATACTTGTTCGCTAACTGAAGCGCCAAGAAATAAGGACTTTAAAATATATTTTGCATTGCAATTTGATTGTCCTATAGTTGGTGTTCAAAAAATGGCTGTTAGCGATAAAGCTACGGCAATAGGCGTTGAACTTAAAGAAAAAGTTTACAACGTAAGATGTTCTGCGTCGTTTATAAGCGTAGAGCAGGCTAAATACAATATTCAAAGAGAACTCGAAGGAAAGAGTTTGGAAGAAGTCTCTTCTTTAGCAGAAAAGGCTTGGGAAGAGATTTTATCACGCGTTGAGATTAAAGCCGACGATAAAATCAAGAAAACTTTTTATTCGTGTATGTATAGAACGTACATTTTTCCTAATAAGTTTTATGAAATAGGAAAGGATGGTGAAAAGTATCACGTCGTACCCGAAACAGGAGAGATTAAAAAGGGTGTAATGTACACGAATAATGGTTTTTGGGATACATATAGAACTGTATATCCTTTATATTCAATCGTTACGCCAGAGATGTTGGAAGACATTTTAGAGGGTTACGTTAACGTTTATAGGGATACTGGCGTTTTGCCTAGATGGTTAACTCCGTCTGAGGTTAATTATATGCCAGGTACTATGGTTGAAGCTGTTTTTGCCGACGCTGTTTGTAAAGATTTAGTTAGCGATGAGTTGAAAAACAGAATTTACGAAGCTGTAATTTCTAACGTTGAGTTTAAAACTGAAGATTTTCGAATTGCGAGAAAGTGCTTAGACGATTACAAAAATTTAGGTTACGTGCCTTATGATAAATGTAGAGAGAGTGTAAACGAAACCCTTGATTCCGCTTATGGGGATTTTTGTATTTCGGTAATAGCAGATAAATGTGGTGATAAAGAGGTTGCGCAAAAGTTTTTAAATCGTAGTAAAAACTACGTAAATCTTTTTGATAAAGAAACTGGATTTATGCGTCCAAAACATTCTAATGGAACGTTTAAAGAAAAGTTTGACGAGTTTGATTGGGGTGATGATTATACTGAAGGAGGCGCATGGCAAAATAGCTTTGCCGTTCCACATGATTACGAAGGATTAGCTGGCCTATATGGCGGTAAACAGCAGTTTTTAGTAAAAATGGACGAAATTTTTACAACCCCACCTTACTATACGGTAAACGGTTATCCTTTAGAAATACACGAAATGACGGAGATGGCGGCTATTGATTTTGGACAATGTGCTATTTCTAATCAGCCATCTTTTCACATCCCGTTTATGTACGCTGAGTTTGGAGAAAAGAAGAAGTCGTACGAGATAGTAAAAAATATGGTTGATAGCGTCTTTTCTTATGAAGACGGAGGTTTCCCTGGTGATGAGGATAACGGAACAATGGCATCATGGTATATTTTCGCCGTTTTAGGATTATATCCTACTTGCCCAGGTAAACAAGAGTTTACGGTTAGTGGACCTATAGTAAAATCAGCGATACTACATACTCCAAGCGGTGACGTGAATATTCCTAAAAAGTTAAAAAATAAAAATAAAATTAATTATATTGACTTGATAAAAGTGTAAAATAAAAGCCTTTATCAAGGTGAAAAAGGCTTTTATTTTAAATTAAGTCGAATAGTATTTCATCAATATTATCTTCGCTGTATTCAATTTCTTCTGAAACTGAAATTATTAAAGGAATAATTTCCTCTAAATTGCTTGCGTTTTTGCTTTCTATAAGTGAACAGACTAGTTTTTCTAGAAACATACAAAGACCTAAATATTGCTTTATTTCTTCTAGGCTTCGTGCTTTACTAACGTACCTATATACAAAATATGCTAAAATGCGTTCTAGATAAATTTGCTTGTCTTGTGTTGGTAAATAGGTTGTAGTAAAGCAAAGAAATAATTCTTTATGCGAATTGTCAAGGTATTCTAACGAGTTTAAAAGGTTTTTCCAATTCTTATCGCTAATAGATTGAATAGAAATTGAAAACTCGTTGCTAATTATTTGTATCTTTTCTTGATAATTAAGGTCTTTTCGTGCAATTATATCTAGAATTTGATTTCTTAATGGTATTGGGTTAAAATCAAATTTGTCTATAGGGCTAGCGTCTTTCTCAACCTCTTCAAATAGGTTAAAATCGTTTGAGTTAAGTATTATTCTGCATGCCTCTTCACAACTAACTCCCAATCCAACCTCTAATCCGTAGGGAGTTTGATTGTAAAATCTAGGGTGCTCTTTGCTAATGTTGCAAAGGTAATTTTCACCCAAGTTTGAAATGACTTTGCAAAGTCCGTTTTCGTCCAAGTGTGGGCAGTTTCCGTTTTTGCAAAGCTTAAAATGTGGGGTTGGTTTTTTGGCAATACTTTTAAAAACGTCTTTAGCATAAGGGTGCTTGCACGTCTTGTATTTGCGTAGTGTCGCTTTGTCTACGTCAATTTCCCAACCTATGCAACAACTGTGGGTGCATTTGGATGATATGCATTTGAATTTTGAATAGTATTTAGGTGCGTAAATTTTCATTGTGATTGTCCTAAAAAGTGTAAAAGTCTGCCTATAAGTTGATTCTCAAGTATTTTTAATAAAAATATAAACTTATACTTATATTTTAAATATAGTAAAGGTCTTTGTCAAGAATAAATTATTTAAAATAAAAATTATTTTATTGAGCATGAATATGTACGAAAAAAACACGGTTAAAGCAACTGAGCAAGTAAAAAAAGATCGCTTTGTTGAAGATTTTCAAAAAGATGGAAAACCAAAGGTTTTGTTTATTGGGAATTCAATTACAAGGCATGAGCCAAAGCCTGAAATAGGCTGGGACAACGATTGGGGTATGGCAGCAACTTGCCGAGAAAACGACTACGTGCATGTTTTTGTAAGACTAATGGAAGAAAAATATGGCAAGGTAAATTATTGCGTTGCAAATTGTGGACTTTGGGAATTAAACTATTTTAACGACGAAATTATATTTGACTGGCAAAAAGCAAGAAATTTCAACGCCGATGTCGTGGTTATAAGAATTGGCGAAAACATATGGAACGTAAGAGATAGTTTTAAAGAGTATCCACTTGCCTCTCATTTTGAAAAAATGATTAAATATTTTGCTATAAATCCAAATGCAAGAGTAATTGTTACAGGTTTATTTTGGAGATGCGATGAGATTGAAAGCGTAATAAAGTGCGTTGCAAAAGATAATAATTATACTTTCGTCTGCTTAAAAGATTTGAGTGATGATTGTAAAAATATGGCAGTCGGTCGGTATTGGCACGAAGGTGTAAGCGCTCATCCTTCTGATGAAGGAATGCGAAAGATTGCAGAGAGAATATATGAAAAGTTATAGGAGATAAAATGTTGAACCTAAATCGTATTAAAAGTGTAGAAATTAAAGAAAACGGCATAATGGACAGGGCAGTTGATTTCGTTTTGGCTAATCAGCTTAAAGATAGGCAGGTCTGGAAAAAAACTGTTGAAGTTTTTTCTACATTAGAAGATTCTGAAAAGGGCAGATGGCGCGGTGAGTATTTTGGTAAGCAAATGAGAGGAGCGTCTTTAATTTATGCTTATACAAAAGACGAAGAGTTATATGAAATTTTAACCGAAACTGTAACGGACCTCTTGTCAAGACAAGACGAGTATGGTAGATTTTCTACCTATGAAGTAGAAAATGAATTTACAGGTTGGGATACGTGGTGCAGAAAATACGTTTTAGTAGGTCTTTTATATTACGCTGATATATGCAAGGATGAAGAGTTAAAGGCAAAGGTTATTAATGCTTGCAAAAAGCATTTAGATTATATATTGCTTAAAATTGGTGATGGCGAAAATCAAATGAAAATTACCGAAACTTCTTTGTGGTGGGGGTGTGTAAATTCTTGCACGATACTAGAGCCAACGCTCGAAACCTATAAAAGAACCGGAGATGAAAGATATCTTAACTTTGCAAAATATATTATTTCAACTGGTGGTTCTAGCGATTGTAATTTAGTTGAGTTGCCATTAAGCAGTGAATTGTGTCCATATCAATATCCGGTAACAAAGGCGTACGAAATGATGTCTTTTTACGAAGGTCTTTTAGCATTTTACGAGATTACCGGTGAGAAGAAATATTATGACACCGTTTGCAGTTTTGTGCAAAAGGTAAAAGAATCTGACATAACTATAATCGGTTGTGCAGGCTGTACACACGAGTTGTTTGACAACTCGGCAAAAGTTCAAACTGAGTATCAAGAAAACATCATGCAAGAAACTTGTGTAACCGTAACTTGGATGAGATTAAACAGAAGATTATTCGAAATTACGGGTGATAAAAAGTATATTGATAATTTCGAAAAGTCCGGCTATAACGCGCTTTACGGCAGTTTAAACACAGAAATGAACGATCAATTTTCTATGGAACAAAGTAAATGGGTAAAGGGTATGGCGTTTGATAGTTATAGCCCTCTCTATATGAATACGAGAGGTAGAGGAATAGGCGGTTATAACGAATTTGCAAGCGGTGGTTATAGCGGTTGTTGCGTGGCAATTGGCGCTTGTGCTATTGCACTTATGCCTTTGACTGCTATTATGCAAAGTGGGGATAAAATTTACATAAATACCTTTTTCAACGGTGATGCTCATATTACTGATAGAAATGGCAAGCGTGTTACGATAAAAATTGAAAGCAATTATCCAGCAGACGGCTTAGCAAAAGTTAGTTTTGAAGATGATTGCATGTTATCGCTTTACTTGAGAAAGCCAGACTGGTGCAATAATATGATGGTAGATGGACAAAAAGCTAGTGAAGAATACTTTGTGATAAATAGAGCGTTTACTAGTGGTGAAAGTATAGAAATTGCTTTAGATATGAAGGTTGAAAAGCACGTTTTAAACGGTAAAATAGCTTTTACGTACGGACCTTTGACTTTAGCCAGCGATGAGCAAAAAAGTAAAATTGATTTAACAACACCGTTATCTTTAAGTGAAAAGTTGGGCTTTAAAAAGGTTGAAACAAAAGAAAGCGAGTTGGTTCGTTTTGAGCTCTTAGGGTTAAATAGTGGTGATATGGTGTTAACCGATTATCAGTCTTGCGGTAAAAAGTGGCTTAGTGTTAAGCCTTTAATGACTGTTTGGTTTAATGGTAAATAATAAATAATTAAGTTGCAAATCTATTTAAAAATGCACCTCATAAAAGTGTTTAACTTTTTGGGTGCATTTTATTTTGCTAATAACAAGCTTATAGCCTAACTTTTTGTGTTTTTATCTAAAATATAGAGAAATTGGTAAACCAAAATTTCCACTTATCGGGTCTTTGAAAATATTTAAATTAGGCGTGTTGAAAGTAAATAAAATAAAACAAAAAGCAATCAAACAAAAAACAAGTATAGATAATTTATTAAATTTTCTACTGCAATTAGGGTTATTTTTTAGTTGAACGCCTTCGTACAAAAAGCAAAGGCCAGCAGATATAAAAAATATTAAAATATTAAACCAGTCTGGCGATTTACCAATAACGCCGTTGTATGTGTAAAAAATAATTGGAATTAATAGTAGACCTAGTAAAGTGCCTTTTAATT